>NZ_JAJSOZ010000007.1:0-259571 GCF_021282335.1 Bacillus sp. G16
GTATAATACCTATAAAGATTCCTTTTTTAGAGTAATTTCAATTTAAGAATAAAATAGATGTTCATCCTACTAATTAGAGGAGTGAAGATGAATGGTTACATTATACACATCACCAAGCTGTACTTCATGCAGAAAAGCGAGAGCGTGGCTCGAGGAGCACGATATTCCATTTGAAGAAAGAAACATTTTCTCTGAACCTTTATCTATTGATGAAATAAAACAAATTCTTCGAATGACTGAGGACGGAACAGATGAAATCATCTCAACCCGTTCAAAAGTATTCCAAAAACTGAATGTGAACGTTGAATCTATGCCGCTGCAAGATTTGTACCGCTTGATCAACGAGCACCCAGGTTTGCTTCGCCGTCCGATCATCATCGACGAAAAACGTTTGCAGGTTGGATACAACGAAGACGAAATCAGACGTTTCCTGCCAAGAAAAGTCCGCTCTTTCCAATTAAGAGAAGCACAGCGTTTGGCAAACTAATAGATCGTATCATCAAAAGAAGGCTGAGTCATCAGCCTTCTTTTATTTTTCAACCTGCTGATAATAAATACTCGCAAGGATGACAAACGCGACCGTTAAAATGGGGAGGAGCGTTTCAACTGCACCGTGCTGCGCCATAAAAAAAGACAGCTTTTTGTCCCTGACAATCATTTCTCCGCCGGTATAAGCAAGCAGCCCGCTTCCCGCGTAAATCAGGAGGGGTATTTTCTCAAGTGCAATGTGGATGAGTTTGCTGCCCCAAATAATAACCGGCACCGATACACACAAACCTATGATAACAAGAGAAAACTCACCGTGTGACGCTCCCGCTACCGCTATAACGTTATCCAGCGACATAAAGAGATCTGCAAGCACAATCGTTCGTATCGCTCTCCACAGGGAGGTGCTGCTTTTGATGTGCTGCGTGTCTTTTTTTTCAATCAGCAGCTGATAGCCTAAATACAGCAGGAAAATTCCGCCGGCGCATTGCAAGAAAGGAATGTTCAAAAGATATACGGCTGCGCTTGTTAATCCGATTCTCATGGCAACGGCAATAAATGTTCCGATAATAATGGCTTGCTGTCTTTGCTTGTCCGGCAAATTTCTGCTGGCCATGGCAATGACGACCGCATTATCTCCGCCAAGGATCAGATCGATTCCAACAATGACAAGCAGAGAAATCAGATAGTCATGCTCCATGAATCGGCACCTCGCTTTCGTTCCATCGCTTGTACTACTACTATATGAGACAGGTCGTATTTTATGATATCAGCCGCAGATCTGCCGTTTTTTAGGCAAAGGTGCATTTTTATTTCTTTTGTGACTGTTTTATCATAAAATAGAAATACAAAGGAATTCACACTGGCCTTGCTTCAAGGTTAAGATGTGGACGGAATGGGTAAAGTGTAGTAAAGTACAATTAATCGGGAGCTTAGATGTCCCTTCAACATCTTATATAGAAGGGAAGGTTGGCAAATGGAAATTGAAAGAATTAACGAGCATACAGTAAAATTTTATATGTCTTACGGAGATATTGAAGATCGCGGTTTTGACAGAGAAGAAATTTGGTATAACCGTGAGCGCAGTGAAGAACTGTTCTGGGAAGTCATGGATGAAGTTCATGAGGAAGAGGAATTCGCTGTGGAAGGCCCTCTTTGGATCCAAGTTCAGGCTCTGGACAAAGGATTAGAAATCATCGTCACAAAAGCCCAGCTTTCCAAAGACGGACAAAAGCTCGAACTGCCGATTCCTGAGGATAAAAAGCAAGAACCAGCATCTGAGGATCTTGACGCCTTGCTGGATGATTTCCAGAAAGAAGAGCAAGCCGTCAATCAGGAAGAGAAGGAGCAAAAGCTTCAATTTGTCTTGCGGTTTGGCGATTTTGAGGATGTTATTTCTCTATCTAAATTGAACGTTAACGGAAGCAAAACGACTTTATATTCGTTTGAGAACCGATATTATTTATATGTAGATTTTTGCAATATGACTGATGAAGAGGTTGAAAATCAGCTAAGCATCCTGTTGGAGTACGCAAATGAATCCTCAATCAGCATACACCGTCTTGAAGAGTACGGCAAGCTGATTATTTCAGAGCATGCTCTAGAAACGATAAAAAAACACTTTGCATCATAGCAAAGCCGATTTCTTTCCGGAAATCGGCTTTTTTTTATGCGCTGAAATGCCATTTTTGAGAACTGAAATCAACATCATACATCCAGGCGAAAAATACAGCCAACAGGAGTTGATCATCTTTTCCAGAAAGTATACCTCATCTGGAAAGGAGAGATGACAAGTGTTTAGTGCTGTGACTGAAGACGGCCAAATGGTTCACCTTCTAGGCGCTCAGCGAAGCCAGAAATTTAAGCAGAGACGATTCTTCTGTCCGGCGTGCGGGGGAGAGCTTGATGTGAAGCTCGGACTTCAAAAAGCGCCGCATTTCGCCCATAAACAGAACAAGTCCTGCTCGATAGACATAGAACCGGAAAGCGCCTATCACTTAGAAGGAAAAAGACAGCTGTATGTATGGCTGAAAACGCAACAGGCTTCTCCACTATTAGAACCGTATATCAAGAAAATCAATCAAAGACCCGACATCATGGCAAAGATCAAGAGACACACGCTTGCTGTTGAGTATCAATGTGCCAATCTTGCTCCCGATGTCTTTCAAAAGCGGACAGAGGGCTTCAAACAAGAAGGAATCATCCCGCAGTGGATTGTGGGAAACAGCCGCTTAAAACGAACTGCTCCATCCTTTTATCAGCTTTCTGCTTTCCATTGGCAGTTTATCAATGCGAGCCCATACAGGGAACTGATCTGTTATTGCCCGGAAACGCGTTCTTTCCGCCGGCTCAGCCATATCATCCCGTTTTACACAAACCATTCTTATTCCTCCGTTCAAACGATCCCTATCCATCGGGCAGGTGTAAAAGATCTTTTTTTCACTGAACCGATGCCCTCATTTCAATACTCCGGCTGGACAAAAGCGATTCATCGTTTTCGCCATAAACCCCACCGGTTCATCTCCAAGGAAACAAATCGCCTCAGGCTGCTGTTTTATGAAAAGCGGCAGACGCCCCTTTCTTTTCTTCCGACTGAAGTGTTTGTTCCTGTTATAAAAGGGGCTGTTTTTCATAGTCCGGTTTTTGTGTGGCAGGGGTTTCTATATCTGTTTATTACGGATCTTGGATATAAAGGCGCGCCAATTCGCTTTTCCGCCGTTTTACAGCAGTGCAAACTGCACATTTATAAAAAGAACATTTCGCTCAGATACGAATGCAGCGAAGATTGTCTTTCAGAAGCGGTGAAACAGTACATTGATTTTTTGTGCAAGAAGGGATTTTTAAGGGAGACTCAGAAAGAAATATATGTGCTGAATCAGCCTAAAGAGGGTATACGCTCAATACAGGATCTCATGGAAAGAGACCGCAGCTGTTTTATAGAATGAGTTTGTCTCATTTGGCTCACCCTAAGACAAAGGTGGTGGGCTGGCTGTGAGAGGCACAAAAGGAAAGGTTTTTCGTGTTTTTACTGCCTTTTTGGCATTCGTTCTCTTCATTACTGCATATGATTTGACAAAAGGCAGTGAAAAACCGGAAGATATTCACAACACAAGTTTATTGAGAAACAGCGGTTTTTTCAATTGGCTTGAATCAAAGAAAACGAGGGGGATCACCATGGCTGAGGAAAAAAAAGCAAATCAACTGCCTGACAGAAGTGAGGTAAAGGCAGAAGACACATGGAGACTTGAGGATATTTTTCCTAATGATGAGGCCTGGAATAAAGAATTTCAAGCTGTAAAAGAATTAATTCCTAATTTATCTAAGTATAAAGGAAAGCTGGCAGATTCAGCCGATTATTTGTACGAGGCTCTTACGTATCAAGATAAAGTGATGGAGCGGCTGGGCAGGCTTTACACATATGCGCATATGCGCTCTGACCAAGATACCGGGAACTCTTTTTATCAGGGGCTGAATGACAAGGCGGGAAACCTGTATACACAGGCCGCAAGCGCGACAGCTTATTTGGTTCCTGAAATTTTATCCATAGAAGAAGACAAACTGCAGCAGTTTATTCTTGAAAAAGAAGAACTGAAACTGTACTCCCATGCGATTGAGGAGATTACAAAAGAACGCCCGCACGTGCTGAGTGAGAAGGAAGAGGCACTGCTTGCTGAAGCTTCTGAAGTGCTGGGTTCATCTTCCAATACGTTCAGCGTGTTAAATAATGCCGAAATTACATTCCCTTCCATAAAAGATGAAGAGGGAAATGAAAAACAGATCACTCACGGGAACTTTATTAATTTCTTAGAAAGTGAAAACCGTGAAGTCCGCAAAAATGCCTTTGATGCAGTATATAAAACATACGGTCAATATAAAAACACAATGGCCACTACTCTAAGCGGCACAGTGAAAAAGGACAACTTCTATGCGAGAGTGAAAAAATACAAGTCAGCGCGTGAAGCTGCGCTTTCTAACAACAGTATTCCTGAGGAAGTATACGACAACCTCGTCAAAACGATTAATAAGCATTTGCCGCTCCTGCACCGCTACATCGCGCTGAGAAAGAAAGTGCTTGAACTTGATGAAGTGCATATCTATGATCTGTATACACCGCTTGTAAAGGATGCGGGGATGAAGGTCACGTACGAGGAAGCCAAAGATTACATGCTGAAAGGTCTTGCACCTTTAGGGGAAGAGTACGCCTCCATCTTAAAAGAAGGGCTGGAAAACCGATGGGTCGACGTTTACGAAAATAAAGGCAAACGCAATGGCGCTTATTCATCAGGAGCTTACGGCACGAATCCGTATATTTTGATGAACTGGCATGATAACGTCAATAATCTCTTTACGCTCGTGCATGAGTTTGGACATTCCGTACACAGCTACTATACGAGAAAGCACCAGCCATATCCATACGGAAATTACAGCATCTTTGTCGCGGAAGTTGCGTCAACGACTAACGAAGCGCTCCTTGGCGAATACCTGCTGAACAATTTAGAGGATGAAAAACAGCGTTTATATATTCTCAACCATATGCTTGAAGGCTTCAGAGGAACAGTTTTCAGACAAACGATGTTTGCTGAATTTGAACATCTGATCCATACAAAGGCGCAAGAAGGGGAGCCGCTTACACCTGAGCTTCTGACAAATGTCTATTACGATCTGAATAAAAAGTATTTCGGAGACGGCATGGTGATTGATAAGGAAATCGGCCTTGAATGGTCGCGGATTCCGCACTTCTATTACAATTACTATGTATATCAGTATGCGACAGGGTACAGCGCTGCCCAAGCGTTAAGCAGCCAGATTTTGAAAGAAGGAAAGCCGGCGGTTGACCGTTATATTGACTTCCTGAAAGCGGGAAGCTCACAATACCCGATTGATGTCCTGAAAAAAGCGGGCGTTGATATGACGTCTCCAGAGCCGATCGAAGCTGCGTGCAAAATGTTTGAAGAAAAACTGGATGAAATGGAAGAGCTGCTGATAAAAGTCAAGCAGTCTTAAAAAAAGAAAGCCTGTGCAGAAATGATGCACAGGCTTTTTTAAAACCCTTTAAAGGTTTTCCGGTGGTTCAGGCGGTAGAGGGTAAACAAAATAGACAGAAACAGCAGAGGAGAGGTAATATAAAGCGGCAGCATATGCATCATGCCTAATACATTCAAAAAGAAAAAAACGGCAATGCACACAATTGAAATCACAGTATACATCATGGCGGTCCCCCTCGTCCTTTTTCCTTATTAGGATATGAATGAATGTACTTCGTTATGTTTTGTGACAAAAATATGAACATTAAGCATATAGGTTGTCAAAAGTCGACACCTTTTGTTATCATAAGGATGTGAAATTGATCACAAACAAACATTACCCCTTTGTTTGACCGTGAAAAATTTCTCCCATCCCCTTTGTTGTCGTTAAGACATATGAAACCGCGCTTATCCCGGCGCGGTTTCTTTAGTGTTACAAACAGAACGTATGTTCGATATCGGCGCAAAAAAACAGCCTCAAGCATATACACGCCTGCGGCTATTTTTCACATGATTGATATTCATCAGAATAAGTGCTGAGAGACTTCCAAAACATTCCGTGTTTGGCTTCCACTTTGGCAACCTTTTTAGCAAACGCCAATTTTTTCATTTCTTTTTCTACCTCTTCTAGGCTCAGGTCGTATACAAGAGCAATTTCCTTCGAGGCAACGAAGCGGAAATATTCAATAAAACATTCCAGAGGCGGTGTTTCCGACGGCTTCGGCTCGTCGCCCAGCATCTCAAATAAGATTTCTTCATATACATCATATGAATAGCTGCCGGGTACTTTAAGTCCTTCGTCCTCATGCTGTGTATTGAAAAACGTCAGCGTCGGATTGACGGAAACATCCATTTCAGCGGCAATTTTCATGTCGCATTGAAGCGCCTTGACCGCGCTTTGAGAATGCAGATCTTTTTTGAATTCTTCGAGATCAAGACTCGTTTTTTCCGCAATTTCCAAAAGCACGTTTTCATCCGTAATATTTTTCTTTGAAACAAACAGGCTCTCCTGCATATTCCTGAGAAATTGCATGCCTGCTTTTCTTCCTTGCAGTTCGGCTGCTTTAAAAGCGAGAGCAGCCATATAAGGCGATGAAAGCGGCTGATCTTGCTCGAGCCAGACATTCCCGTCACACGACATGCCGGAGCGGCTCGCGATCTTTTCCCATGCCTCTGCAAGAAGATGCTTTTTCCGTTTCTTATTTAACGCGGTAAGGCTTGCGGAAGCTATGAGGCGCAAGGTGAAAAAGCGTCCGTATCTGATTTTCAGCTTTTTGATGACGGGCTCTAAGGACCAGCATTCAGGGCATAAAGGGTCTACAAACATGTAAATTTCAAGCGGTTTTTTTGGATGACCGTGGCAATGGGCGAAGTATTGCTCATGCTGATAGTTTGTCAAGATGATCGATCCTCCGCTTCCGTTTGATTCACCATATGCCTTGCTGTCAATTCCAGCCGGCCAAACAAAAACTCACGAATATCGCCCTCCAGCCCTACATGGTCCATTGCGTCGTTCATACAGCTGAGCCACGCATCAGCTCTCTCGTTTGTAATTGGAAAGGGAAGATGCCTTGCTCTGAGCATGGGGTGGCCGTGTTCCTCCGTATAAAGCGGAGGACCGCCTAAATACTGAGTCAGAAATTGCTTCTGTTTCCTGGCGGTTTCTGTTAAATCGCTCGGAAAAATCGGCTTCAGCAAAGGATGAGACGCGACACGCTCATAAAAAGTATCAACAAGTTGCGATAGAAGTTCCTCTCCAATCGCTTCATAAGGTGCGTTAAACGATTGTCCCATGTTGACTACTCCTTTAAATATGGCTAATAGGAATCATAAATCCTATTGCAAAAAGTAATTTTCTGTATTTCATCATTTCATCTATGATTTATTTTAGCAACAAGGCATCATTTCTACAAACAAACTGCCTTTTATGCGTTTGATCACAAGTTTCGGCTGACAGCCGGGGTTTGTATTTCATATCATATCACATAAAAATCAGGAATGCGTAAGATTTCACTTCGCAAAAAACCAGAGGGCAAGAGCCGCTCTGGTTACGCGTAATATGCTGAGGTTATTTTTTTTACATAGTTTTGCGTTTCTTGGAAAGGAGGAATGCCTCCATATCGGTCAACATTTCCCGGTCCGGCGTTGTAAGCCGCTAATGCCATAGACACATTGCCGTCGTATTTATCCAGCATTTGTTTTAAATATTTCGTTCCGCCCTCCACATTTTGCTGCGGATCCAGCGGATTAGAAACGCCAAGTGAGCTTGCCGTTGACGGCATCAGCTGCATTAAGCCCATCGCACCTGCTCCGCTAACGGCTTTTGCATTAAAGCCTGATTCCTCCTTGATGACGGCACGGATTAGTTTTTCATCGACGCCATATTTATCAGCGGCTTTTTTTATCGCGTTGTCAATGGAGAAGTCTCCTGAACTGATCTGTTTTGCTTCTTGTTTGTTAGAAGCTGAATCTATAGCAGCTGTTTCGGTGCTGTCTGCCGCTTTTGTGATATAACCTGAATTGCTGTTTGTATATGAGTTAAGCCCATAAGCTGAAAGCAGTGACGGCGCTGTAGAATAAGCGCTGTTCAGCAGGCTGAGCGGGCTTGACGATGCAGCAGATGCTGTTGGTTGCTGCTGAGATGTCAGGCCGTTTGTATATTGGCTGAGCAAAGAGCTGAAGCTTGAGAGCGGGCTTTCCGCATTCTGAGTGCCCGTGCTGCTTGCATTCGATATGGACTGTAAAGCCTGAAGCTGAAGTAAAGCTGCCCAATTCGTTACATTCACGATGTCATTCCACCTTATATAGACTTTCGTTTTTCTTCATAAAAACGCAGAATTTTATTTTTGGTTTCGCGCTGAGGAATGCTGAATTTCTGAAGCAGCTTCTCAAAGGCTTGTTGGCCCTCATGCCAGTCTGCCGCTTCAAATTCGATTTCATAGTCCTCTTTATTTAAATATCGGCTGTGGTCTAAAACTATTAAGCCTTTTTCTGTTTCTTTTTCAGCGCGGTTTGTAGCTAAAGAACCAAAATATTGAATAGCGTCTGAATCGATCTGAAGCTTGTGCAGCTGGTCCTTCACAGGGCCTTCGGGAACTGTAAAGCCGGCAAGATCTGATACCTCTGAAAGCCGCTGGTGCGTTTCCAGCAGCCCCACTTCTGCCGGTTCTTTTAACGTCAGGATATACTCACCGTTCTTTCTTCGAATTCGAAGCGCAGCGTGTTTTTGTTTCAGCGCAAAGCTGTCTGTGTCAAAGTAGTGATTCTTTTGATCTGTAAAATCTTTTTCTGTCAGCTGAAGTGCCATTGTTAATTTTTCAAATTCATGTTTGGTCAGCATGTTTTTAAATTCTATTTCAATTTCTTGGCTCATGTTGCTCTTCCTTTCCGCCCTGAAAATCTTATTTTTACTATTATCTCTTGAGATGTTAGGTTTATCAATATCGAGCTTGATATGGTAAAATGAATCTGTACTTTGTTTAAAAAGGAGAGCATTATGCAAAACAGAATCGAAATTTTGAACGCAACATTATCGGATGATCAGCTTCGTCTTGCCTGTGAGACAGAAGGAAACGAAGCGGAACGCAAGCCGTCAGGTCAAATGCTTGTTGATTCTGACCACTTTGCTTTTGTATACATACTTGAATTAGCTGATTCTTTTGAATATGTCATTATAAAGGAACATGTATGGCCGGAACTGAAGCAGGCCCATGCACAAAGAATTCCGGTCGTTTTAGAGGCAGGCGACGAAACCATTGAACTGGCAGGCCTGCATGAGGAGCTGGAGTATCTCTTAGAAAATATTAAAGATAATGCGAACTACGGAGAAGAAATGGAAGAAAAAGTGAAACGCGTGTTTTTATAGAAACTGGTTCGGAATTGGGGGATGTATGATGGATGACAAACAATGGGAGCGTTTTTTAGTGCCGTACCGCCAGGCTGTCGAAGAATTGAAAGTGAAGCTCAAGGGAGTCCGCACGCTTTATGAATACGAGGATGACCATTCACCGGTTGAGTTTGTGACAGGACGCGTCAAGCCTGTGGCGAGCATACTCGAAAAAGCCAGGCGGAAAGGCATACCGATGCATGAAATTGAAACCATGCAGGATATCGCAGGCCTTAGAATCATGTGCCAATTTGTCGATGACATCCAAATCGTAAAAGAGATGCTGTTTGCCAGAAAAGATTTCACCGTTGTGGATCAGAGGGATTATATTGCGGAACATAAAGAGAGCGGATACCGATCATATCATCTTGTCGTGCTGTATCCTTTGCAGACGGTGTCCGGAGAAAAGCATGTTCTCGTAGAAATACAGATCCGTACGCTGGCGATGAATTTTTGGGCGACCATTGAGCATTCATTAAATTATAAATACAGCGGAAACATTCCTGAAAAAGTAAAACTAAGGCTTCAGCGTGCTTCTGAAGCGGCTTCCCGGCTTGATGAAGAGATGTCGGAGATCAGGGGTGAAATACAGGAGGCTCAAGCTGCCTTTTCAAGAAAGAAAAAAGGAAGCGAGCAACAATAGGTAAAGGGGAAGAAAAGCATGAAATTTGCCGTATCATCAAAAGGAGATCAAGTTTCTGATACGCTGAAAAGCAAAATACAGGCGTATTTATTGGATTTTGATATGGAACTGGATGAAAATGAACCGGAAATCGTCATTTCAGTCGGAGGCGACGGAACGCTTTTGTATGCTTTTCACAGATACAGCGACCGCTTGGACAAAACAGCATTTGTCGGCGTTCATACGGGTCATCTGGGGTTTTATGCCGACTGGGTTCCTCATGAAATTGAAAAACTTGTTCTCGCGATTGCGAAAACGCCGTACCATACAGTCGAATATCCGCTTCTCGAAGTGATTGTGACTTATCACGAAAACGAGCGGGAAGAAAGATATTTAGCCTTGAATGAATGTACGATTAAAAGCATAGAAGGAAGTCTTGTGGCTGATGTGGAAATCAAGGGACAGCTCTTTGAAACCTTCCGAGGCGACGGCCTCTGCCTGTCAACGCCATCCGGCAGCACAGCCTACAATAAGGCGCTGGGCGGAGCGATTATTCATCCATCTATCAGAGCGATCCAGCTTGCGGAAATGGCTTCTATTAATAACCGCGTATTCCGGACGGTCGGATCGCCGCTGCTTCTCCCTTCCCATCATGATTGCATGATTAAACCGAGAAACGAAGTTGACTTTCAAGTGACGATTGACCATTTAACCCTTCTTCATAAGGATGTAAAGTCGATCCGCTGCCAGGTTGCATCCGAAAATGTGAGGTTTGCGAGATTCCGTCCGTTTCCATTTTGGAAAAGAGTCCAGGATTCGTTTATCGGGAAAGGTGAATAGAAAGAGGACGTATCGTGGAGCATTTTTTTATCAGAAAGAACATCACTTCCGCTGAAGACGGGATGACTGTAAAAGAATATGCCGGAGTACTGGGAATTTCGAAACGGCTGCTGACTGATATCAAGTTTGGCGGGGGAGACCTGCTTATCAACGGTGAGCATGTGACGGTCAAATACGTTTTGAGAGAAGGGGACCTTCTTGTCGTGAAGTTTCCTGAGGAACAGGTGAGCGAGACGTTATTGGCAGAGCCTGTTCCGCTCGATATCCTGTATGAGGATGAACATGTGCTTGTGATAAACAAGCAGCCGCATGTGTCATCAATTCCTTCGAGAGAGCACCCATCCGGCAGCATTGCCAATGGAATTATCCATCATTATCAAAAAAACGGAGTGCGGGCGACAGTTCATCTTGTCACCCGGCTGGACCGGGATACATCAGGTGTGATGCTTGTTGCTAAGCATCGCTTTGCCCACTCCATTTTATCGTCAGCGCAAAAAAACGGACTTGTGAAACGCCGGTATGCGGCAGTGGTCCACGGGCGGATGACAGGGGAGGGAACAGTCGATGCCCCGATTGGCAGACATCCTGACAGTATTATTGAACGGAGGGTCACACCGGACGGCCAGAAGGCTGTTACTCATTTTTATGTCACACGCGCAACTGACGATATCACCTCGGTGACATTGCAGCTTGAGACTGGACGGACCCACCAAATTCGTGTTCATATGAGCTACATCGGACACCCGCTGTGCGGCGATACACTGTATGGCGGAACGAGACAGAAAATTGGCCGGCAGGCCCTGCACAGCGAGCATCTTTCGTTTATCCATCCGCTGACGCAGGAGAACATGACGTTCCATGCTGCACTGCCTCAAGATATGAAAGAACTGACAAAATCCTAAAACGGTTTACGTTTTAGGATTTTGTCATCTTATCAGCATGATTGAAAACCCTTGAAGTCTAGGAAGGACGAGCATTGGAGCAGACTTTCACAGGATGTGATGACGGCGGAGTTTAGGCAGGACGCCTGAGAATTTAGCCGCCGTTCCACTCCGTATTGAGCGCCAACGCGCAGGACTGACAACGGATGCGAGGGTTTGTCGACACGCTAAAAGGAGAGGATCAATGATTCTCTCCTTTTATATAATGCGAAATCTTGATTCGTCATAAGGCAGGGAGCTTGGAACAGAGACGGTCTCTATTTCTGGAAAGCGAAAGCCTGTCAGTTTATTTCCGAACACGCAGCCTGTATCGATGTTGATGGTGCGATTGATTTTCCGAGGCTCCTTCACAGGAGTATGGCCGTAAACCACCCAAGCCTTTCCGTTATAGGATGCCGCCCAATCACGTCTGACGGGTCTGCCGTCTGGATACGTTTCACCCGTCACATCGCCGTAAAGCACAAAGTCTTTCACTCTGCGGGTATTTTTGCCGATATCGTCAGCCTTTATTCCAGCATGGGCGACAACTAATTCTCCGTTATGTAAGATGTCGTAAAGCGGCGCTTTTTCGTACAGCTTCATAAACTGTTCGCTGACTGCTTTTCTTTCTTCTTTAGAAAGTTCTTCAAGCTCCGCCGCTGTTGTTTCGAGACCATGCATTACTTTCACCGGATTTCCTTTTAAGTAGCGGTACAGCTTATTGCAATGATTTCCCGGGACATAACGCACAGCGCCTTTTTCGTAAGCGCCGGCTACAAAGCGGATCACCTCTATCGATTTGGGCCCTCTGTCAGTCAAATCTCCGGCAAAAACAAGCACCCTGCCTTCCTCGTGGACAGGTACTCCATTTTTAATTGTATAGCCAAGCTTTTGGATTAATGCAGTCATTTCGTCATAGCAGCCATGAATATCGCTGATTATATCGTAAGCCATGCGGTATCCTCCTTGCCGATTGTTTTATTTATTATGAAGCAAAGTGCTGTGAGTCATCACAAGCTTTTATGTGCAAATTATAGAAGAATCATTTTCTAAACAGGATTAAGACCTTATTACTTTATTTTTTGTCTTGACCCTTGTTAAAATCGCGTTATGTTTTTTAAAAATGAGGTTCTGTTCTTTGAATGAGAACTGGCATAACCCTGATCTAAAAAGGAGGTTCTGATTATGGCGCATACATCTGTCGCATCTTTAGTTGTTGTACTTATCGTTGCATTTTTGACACCCATCCTTTTGCATCGATTTAAACTCAGCATCCCGGTTGTTGTTGCTGAAATCATTATGGGGCTGATTATTGGAAAAAGCGGTCTTAATTTAGTTGTGGAGGGTGATACATGGCTCCAAACGCTCTCTATGCTCGGATTTATCTTTTTAATGTTTTTAAGCGGGCTTGAAATTGATTTTTCATCGTTTGAGAAAGGAAAGAAAAAGCAGCTCCTGCCGAACGGAAAGGAAGCGCCTAATACGTTTGCTGCGGCATCTATAATTTTTGCCGGTATTTTTATTTTATCATTGCTGCTGTCCTATGGGTTCGTCTTGGCAGGATTTATCCAAAATGCTTTTTTAATGACGCTTATTATTTCAACGATTTCTTTGGGCGTTGTCGTTCCAACGTTGAAAGAAGAACGGATCATGAATTCAAATATCGGACAGATTATTTTGCTCGTTGCTGTTATTGCTGATTTGGCCACGATGATTCTTCTTGCTGTTTTTTCTTCTTTATACGGAGAGGACAGCGGAAACATGTGGCTCCTGATGATCCTGTTCGCAGCCGGAGTGGTGCTTTACTTTTTCGGCCGGGTCTTTAAACATCGCTCTTTTGTTCAGACCATGTCAAAAGGGACGATTCAGATCGGAACGCGTGCCATTTTTACGTTAATTATCGTACTCGTTGCCCTGTCTGAATCACTTGGGGCAGAAAATATTCTCGGCGCTTTCTTAGCGGGGGTTCTTGTTTCCCTTCTTTCACCAAACAAAGAACTTGTTCAGCAACTGGATTCATTCGGTTACGGGTTCTTAATACCGATTTTCTTTGTGATGGTCGGCGTGAAGCTGGATATTTGGACTCTTTTCCAAGATCGAACCATTTTAATCATGATTCCGCTCCTGCTGTTGGCGCTGTTAATAAGCAAAATCATTCCTGTCATGTACTTGAAGAAGTGGTATGATAATCGAACAGTTTTGGCTTCTGGTTTCCTGCTGACATCAACCCTTTCGCTCGTGATTGCCGCTGCGACAATCGGCCAGCAGCTTCACGTGATCAGCGCAAATATGTCAGGAGCGCTGATTTTAGTAGCAGTTATTGCCAGTATTTTTACGCCGATCTGTTTTAAAAAATTGTACAAACGGGAGGAGCAGCCGGAGGAGAAAAAGACGATTGCGTTTATCGGCGCCAACCAAATGACTCTGCCTGTTACACTTGAATTGCCGGAGAACGAGTATGACGTGCGTGTTGTGCACGTCTACCAAGAGAATGCAGAGGAAAAGCTGTCAGAATCAGTGTTTACAGTTGAAACGATTTCTGATTATGAGCCTGAAACCCTAGACTCACTCGGTATTTTTGATGCGGATATTCTTGTTGTCGCGACAGGGAATGAAGACATGAATGCCGACATTGCATTACTTGCAAAAGAAAAAGGCACAGAAAGAGTCATTGCCAGCGTCGGATCACCCGAGAATGAAGCAGCTTTGAAGGAGCAGGGGATCAGCATCTTTTCTATTCTGTTGTCGACAAAAACGCTGCTTCGCGCGCTGATAGAAGCGCCTGGCGTCATGAAGCTGCTCACGAACCAGGAGTCTTCGCTGTATCAAATTAATATGGAAAACAGCAAATACGACGGTGTCATTTTGCGGGAATTCCCTTTAACAGGCGACGTCATCTTTGTCAGGATTTTCAGAGGTGTGGACAGCATCGTTCCTCATGGGGATACAAGGCTGAAACTGGGAGACCGCTTAATTGTCACCGGATCTCGGGCGTACGTAACGGATCTTAAGAAAACATTGGAAGGTTAAACCTTGACCAAATAGGGATTCGTGTTAATATAGAGGTGCAGAACAATTCAATATGTATTCGTATAACCACTAGGGGTGTCCTTCATAAGGGCTGAGATAAAAGTGTGACTTTTAGACCCTCATAACTTGAACAGGTTCAGACCTGCGTAGGGAAGTGGAGCGGTATTTGTGTTATTTTACTATGCCAATTCCAAACCACTTTTCCTTGCGGGAAAGTGGTTTTTTTATTTTTCAGACAGGGGGAATGACGTGTGAAGTTTTCAGAAGAATGCCGCAGTGCAGCCGCAGAATGGTGGGAGGGGAGCTTTGTCCATCCGTTCGTTCAGGGAATCGGTGACGGAACGCTTCCTATTGATCGTTTTAAATACTACGTGCTTCAGGATTCATATTATTTAACGCATTTTGCGAAGGTGCAATCGTTCGGCGCCGCTTATGCGAAGGACCTTTATACAACGGGACGGATGGCAAGCCACGCCCAAGGTACATATGAGGCGGAAATGGCGCTTCATCGCGAATTTGCGGAGCTGTTAGAAATCAGTGAAGAAGAGCGTAAGGCGTTTAAGCCGTCCCCTACGGCGTACTCTTATACATCCCATATGTACCGTTCGGTTTTGAGCGGGAATTTTGCTGAGATATTAGCGGCCCTGCTGCCATGCTACTGGCTGTATTACGAGGTTGGCGAGAAATTGCTGACATGTGATCCGGGGCATCCGATTTATCAGAAGTGGATCAGCACATACGGCGGTGACTGGTTCAAACAGCAGGTTGAAGAGCAAATCAATCGCTTTGATGAGCTGGCGGAAAACAGCACGGAGGAAGTGCGTGCCAAAATGAAAGAGAATTTTGTTATTTCCAGCTTCTATGAATATCAATTTTGGGGAATGGCCTACCGAAAAGAAGGCTGGTCCGACCGCGGCATAAAAGAGGTGGAGGAATTTGGAGCTTCACGCCATAACTGATGACTGCAAGCCGGTTGAAGAGTTAGCAAGAGCAATTATAGCTATTCAGAATGAAGTTGATTATATTCACATTCGGGAACGGTCAAAATCGGCCGCCGACATTTTGAAACTGCTCGGGCTTATGTCCGAAGGCGGTGTTGATAAGAGAAAACTGGTCATGAACGGGCGGGTGGATATTGCGCTTTTTTCTACGATTCATCGCGTGCAGCTGCCAAGCAGCAGCTTTTCACCAAAGCAGGTCAGAGCCAGATTTCCTCACCTTCATATCGGACGGTCCGTGCATTCACTGGAGGAAGCGGTTCAAGCAGAAAAGGAAGACGCAGACTACGTGTTGTTCGGCCATGTGTTTGAAACAGATTGCAAAAAGGGTCTTGAAGGCAGAGGTGTGTCTTTGCTGTCAGATATTAAACAGCGGATTTCCATCCCGGTTATTGCCATCGGCGGTATGACGCCAGACAGATTAAGAGACGTAAAACTAGCAGGAGCAGACGGCATCGCTGTCATGTCGGGAATTTTTTCTGATGCTAACCCTTTGGAAGCTGCCAGACGATATTCCCGCAAGCTAAAGGAGATGCGCTATGAAAAGGCATTATGATGCAGTTGTCATTGGAGGCGGAATTATCGGTTCCGCGATTGCTTATCATTTGGCAAAGGAAAACAAAAGCACCGCATTGTTTGAAAGCGGAACAATGGGCAGCAGAACAACAAGTGCCGCTGCCGGGATGCTGGGCGCCCATGCTGAGTGCGAGGAACGTGATGCGTTTTTTGACTTCGCCATGCACAGCCAGCGTCTGTATAAAGGCCTTGGTGAGGAGCTTTATACATTATCCGGTATTGATATCAGGCAGCATAACGGTGGTATGTTTAAGCTTGCGTTTTCTGAAGAAGACGTGCTGCGGCTGAGGAAGATGGATGACTTGGATTCAGTCAGCTGGCATACAAAAGAAGAGGTGTTAGAAAAAGAGCCGTATACGTCTGGTGACATTTTCGGGGCATCCTTGATTCAGGATGATGTGCATGTTGAGCCTTATTTTGTTTGCAAGGCATATGCGAAAGCAGCGAAAGCGCTTGGTGCAGAGATTTTTGAACATACTCCTGTTCTGCATGTTGAACGTGATGGTGAAGCTCTGTCCATCGAGACGCCGGGTGGTAACGTATGGGCGGATCATGTCGCGGTTGCCAGCGGGGTGTGGAGCGGAATGTTTTTTAAACAGCTCGGGCTGAATCATGCATTTTTTCCTGTAAAAGGGGAATGCCTGTCTGTTTGGAATGATGATATACCGCTGACAAAAACACTTTACCATGACCATTGCTATATCGTACCGAGAAAAAGCGGCAGACTGGTTGTCGGCGCGACGATGAAGCCGGGTGACTGGAGTGAAACACCGGATCTTGGCGGCCTGGAATCTGTTATGAAAAAAGCAAAAACGATGATGCCGGCTATTCAGAATATGAAGGTGGATCGTTTTTGGGCGGGACTGCGGCCGGGAACAAAGGATGGGAAACCGTACATCGGCAGACACCCTGAGGACAGCCGTATTTTATTTGCGGCGGGCCATTTCAGAAATGGGATTCTGCTTGCTCCAGCAACGGGCGCTTTGATTGGTGATCTCATCATGAATAAAGAGGTCAATCAAGACTGGCTGCACGCATTCCGAATTGATCGCAAGGAGGCGGTTCAGATATGATGCTACAGCTGAACGGTAAAGACGTGAAGTGGGAAAAAGACACAGGTACAATTCAAGACCTGCTGGCGTCTTATCAGCTTGAAAATAAAATCGTTATCGTTGAAAGAAATAAAGAAATTATCGGCAAAGAACATTATCACGAGGTAGAGCTTTGTGATCGCGATGTCATCGAAATTGTCCATTTTGTAGGAGGCGGATGAGCATGTTAACAATTGGCGGGAAATCATTTCAATCAAGGTTGCTGCTGGGCACGGGGAAATACCCATCGTTTGAAATCCAAAAGGAAGCGGTGGCTGTTTCCGAGTCTGATATTTTAACATTTGCTGTGCGGAGAATGAACATCTTTGAAGCGTCTCAGCCTAATTTTCTGGAACAGCTTGATTTATCCAAATATACGCTTCTGCCGAATACAGCAGGCGCCAGTACCGCTGAAGAAGCGGTCCGGATTGCAAGGCTGGCAAAAGCGTCAGGTCTTTGTGACATGATTAAAGTCGAAGTCATCGGATGCAGCCGTTCCTTGCTGCCTGATCCTGTTGAGACATTAAAAGCGTCTGAACAGCTTCTAGAAGAAGGCTTTATTGTGCTCCCGTACACGTCAGATGATGTTGTGCTGGCAAGAAAACTAGAAGAGCTTGGTGTTCATGCTATCATGCCGGGTGCATCTCCGATCGGATCGGGCCAAGGAATCTTAAATCCTTTGAATCTGTCATTTATTATTGAACAGGCAAAAGTGCCGGTCATCGTGGATGCCGGAATCGGATCGCCGAAAGATGCGGCATACGCAATGGAACTTGGTGCGGACGGCGTACTCCTCAATACGGCTGTATCAGGCGCGAATAATCCTGTGAAAATGGCTCGTGCCATGAAGCTCGCGGTGGAAGCAGGACGCCTGTCTTATGAGGCGGGCCGCATTCCGTTAAAGCAATACGGAACGGCAAGCAGTCCGGGAGAAGGTCTTCCTGTATGACGGACAGGTACTCCAGGCAGGAGCTGTTTGCTCCGATCGGC
Organism: Bacillus sp. G16; assembly: GCF_021282335.1. Lineage (NCBI taxonomy): Bacteria > Bacillati > Bacillota > Bacilli > Caryophanales > Bacillaceae > Bacillus > Bacillus sp. G16. The sequence goes on from NZ_JAJSOZ010000007.1 coordinate 18,464, forward strand.
CCAGCCGGCCAGAAGAAATTGAAAGAAGCGCGCGCCGTAATTATCGGCGCTGGCGCGCTTGGAACAGCCAGTGCAGAAATGCTGGTCAGAGCGGGAGTCGGTTCTGTGAAGATTGCCGACAGAGATTACGTTGAATGGAGCAACCTGCAGCGCCAGCAGCTGTATACAGAAGATGATGTCAAAAAAGAAATGCCGAAAGCGGCCGCTGCTGAGCAGCGTCTCCGTTCGACTAACAGCGATGTTGATGTGACGGGCCTTGTCATGGATGTGACAGCGGAAAATATCTTCGACCTGATTAAGGGCGCTTCGATCATTGTGGATGCGGCCGATAATTTTGAAACCCGCCTGATCGTAAATGATGCTGCGGTAAAAGAAGGGATTCCTTTTCTTTACGGTGCCTGTGTAGGAAGCTACGGCCTGACCTTTACCGTAGTGCCGGGATCGACCCCCTGCCTTCATTGCTTGCTCGATACACTTCCGATTGGCGGCGCGACATGTGACACAGCCGGCATCATCAGTCCGGCTGTTTTGCAGGTAGCAGTCTTTCAGGTGACAGACGCGCTGAAGCTGCTGACGGGAGAAGAATGCGAGCCGGTGCTGCGCTCTTTTGACTTGTGGAAAAATGAGCGGTCAGAGGTGAGAGCAGCGGGTCTCAAACATGACACATGCCCAAGCTGCGGCGCAAAGGATTTTCCGTTTTTGTCATATGAAAACCAAACAAAAGCGGCTGTATTGTGCGGCAGGAACACGGTGCAAATCAGATCATCCTTTACAAAAGAAGCTGATCTTGAAGTGCTTGCCGGTCAGCTGAGACAGGCCGGGCTTGAAGTAGCCGCGAATCCGTATTTAATTTCCTGCCGCTCGGATGATATGAAAATGGTGCTGTTCCAGGACGGCAGAGCGTTGATCCATGGAACGAATGATATTGCCCGGGCAAAATCCATTTATCATAAATGGATCGGGTAATAAAAGGAGTGTAGTGTAATGAGTATATATAAAGCATTGACAATCGCCGGCTCTGATTCAGGCGGCGGCGCAGGGATACAGGCAGATATTAAAACCTTTCAGGAGCTTGATGTTTTCGGTATGTCTGCGATTACGGCGGTAACCGCTCAAAATACGCTTGGTGTGCATGGGGTGTATCCGCTGACTGTAGAGGCGCTGAGACAGCAAATTGATGCTGTTGCCGAGGATTTGAGACCTGACGCCGTAAAAACGGGAATGCTCTGGAATGCCGAAATGATTGAAGAAGTGGCAAGAAAAATTGACGAGTATGAGTTTAACCGTGTGATTGTTGATCCAGTTATGATCGCAAAGGGCGGCGCATCCCTGCTGCGCGATGAATCAGTTGCAACCTTAAAGGAGCTGCTCATTCCAAGAAGCTACGCGATTACGCCGAATGTTCCGGAAGCAGAAACGCTGACAGGAATGACTATCCGCTCGCTGGATGACCGAAAAAAAGCAGCGGAGCAGCTCGTAAAGATGGGTGCACAGAATGTGATTATCAAAGGCGGGCACCAGCCTAAGGACAATAACATTACTGATCTACTTTTTGATGGGAACATGTTTATGCAAATCAGCCATCCCTATATTGATACGAAGCATACGCATGGCACAGGATGCACCTTTGCTGCGGCTTTAACAGCCCAAACCGCTAAAGGAGACAGCATCCATCAGGCATTCGAGGTAGCGGCCAACTTTGTCCGCGATGCGGTGGAAAATACGCTTGGGATCGGATCAGGCCACGGGCCGACAAACCATTTCGCCTTTAAACAAAACAGCTTAAATACAAGCCGATGAGATCACCAGCTGATGGTGATCTCTTTTGCGTTTGCTACGGTATGCGCTTTTCATCTGGACAAGGTTATGATATGATAGGAATTAAGATCAGGTACTAATACTATGTCTTTATTAAATATAGGAGGCTTTATACATATGAATTTTTCACTTGAAGGCCGCAACATTGTTGTGATGGGGGTAGCCAACAAACGCAGTATCGCATGGGGAATTGCGCGCTCTTTACATGAAGCGGGAGCACGTTTGATTTTTACATACGCAGGAGAACGCCTGGAGAAATCTGTTCACGAGCTTGCCGGAACGTTAGAACGCAACGATTCCATCATCCTTCCTTGCGACGTAACAAACGACGCGGAAATCGAAACTTGCTTCGCAAGCATTAAGGAGCAGGTCGGTGTGATCCACGGTATCGCGCATTGTATCGCGTTTGCCAATAAAGAAGAGCTTGTCGGCGAATACTTAAACACAAATCGTGAAGGCTTCCTTTTGGCTCATAACATCAGCTCATACTCTCTGACAGCTGTTGTGAAAGCTGCCCGTCCGATGATGACTGAAGGCGGAAGCATTGTCACTTTGACTTACCTTGGCGGAGAGCTTGTTATGCCGAACTACAACGTCATGGGTGTAGCGAAAGCTTCTCTTGATGCAAGTGTGAAATACTTAGCTGCTGACTTAGGAAAAGAAAATATCCGCGTCAACAGCATTTCTGCCGGCCCGATCAGAACGTTATCTGCTAAAGGCATCAGCGATTTCAACTCCATCTTAAAAGACATTGAAGAGCGTGCGCCGCTTCGCCGCACGACAACACCTGAAGAAGTGGGCGATACAGCTGCGTTCTTATTCAGCGATATGTCCCGAGGCATTACAGGTGAAAATCTTCACGTTGATTCAGGTTTCCATATCACTGCCCGCTAAGCAGGATCTATGCCAAGCAATCCCGGAACAGGGATTGCTTTTTTATTTCTTCTGATTTTCAGCTTTCTGTCATATAGATAGAATATGACACAATCGGAGGGATGAAGATGTCTAATAAGAAAAGAAACGCGGATAAAAAACCGCTCATGTATATTGTTCAGCCGGATTATGCAGAAACAACAAGGTCATCCATGCAGGAGATTGTCATCAAAAAAAAGGCCAACAAACCCGCTCCGCCAAAAGCAGAGGAAAAGCCGGTTTACGATGAGAAACAGCAGGAGGAAGCTGTGGCAAAGGATGTCCAGCAAGCAGAACAAAAGCCTGCAGCTGAACCAGTGAGTCAGCAAACACAAGAGGTAAGAGAGCCAGAGCACATAAAGAATCAGCAGGAACAAAAAGCAGAGCCGCAGGCCGTTGAAGAAACCGTTGAACAAGAGCCCCCGAAAGCAGAAAAAAAGGAAGAGCCTGCACTTGAGGCTCGGAAGCCTGAAAAAGAACCGGAAGCTGTCCATAGTGCGGCTAAAGCGGAGGAAAAAGCACCGCCGGCAAGAAAAGTGAAAAAACCGATGAGCAAGATGTCTATTCATGAAAAAATTGATTTTTTAACAAAGCTGCCGCATAACATGCCGAGAGCGCTTTGTTTAATTGAAGCCAATGGAAGAACGTACAGGGGTGTGATTGTCGGAAGAAGAAATGATTCCGTTCTGCTTCGAACAACTGGCAACGGAGCCCCGACGGAGCTGGCAATCGATGATATTACCTCTCTGCACCCGCTTGGTTTTTAATGAAATGAAAAAAGCTGCCCGGCAGATGTTCCCGGACAGCTTTTTTACATAGAGAAAAGCCTGCAGGCCTGCAAGCTTTTCAGCATTATCATTAATGATGATGGTGCGTGCGATTGATTAATCGAGGATTTAAGCAGTTGATTGCGCAGAAGCAGTCTAAGTCCACTTCAATACAGTAGTTCGTTTTTTCAAGTCGGAAGACTTCACACACCGTATCTTTATCGGTGAAGTCCAAAATGTGTTTGTGTTCGTCAAATGCGATTAATAATGACAGTGTTGCGCAGCTTCCATGCACTCTTTCGACCCTGAAAAATACAGTATTAAAGCAAGGGCCGTTATCGAGTTCGCCGACATTTCCGAAGGCGACTAATGGCGTTGATTTTGATGTAAATATTGCAAAAGGCACTGTGTCGCCTAACGAATGGCTTACAGATAAAAGCTTAGAGTGGCAGCCGGTCGGGCAGTCCTCTTCAACAGCGTTTTGCAGTTCTTCAATATTTTCTACAGCTTCACGCACGCAGCTTGATGTTTTCTGGCTCATATTATCCCTCCTGCCTTATAAATTTGAGACTGGCGAAATGATGGAGAGTCAGCTGCCTCACGCTGGAAGCAGCTGAATGATTTGCACCTGTAATAGAGTTTGGAAGGGGATTCCTCTTTACAAGTGTTTATCCATTGTGATGATGCTTTTTATCTTTATGAGGCGATGTTCTGTCAACTAACTCTGGTGACAGGCATTGAATCGCGCAGAAGCATCCGAGATCTACTTCAATGCAGAAATCTGTTTTTTCTAGCCCGAAGAAATCCGGGTCGCAAGGGTGGCAAACACTTAAGGTATCGCCTTTGACATCGACCGGGCGTAAAATAGAAAGTGTTGCACAGCAATCGCATAATTTTTCGACGCGGAAGAAAATGGATTCAAAGCATTGCATATCATCCACAAATCCCCCCACGTTTCCGAATGTGGAGAACAATCCGCCTTTTTTATCAAAAACGAGAAACGGAATTGTGTCTTTTCCAGCAATCGTAGGGTTTAAAAGGTTGGTATAGCAGCCAGTCGGACACTGTTCTTCAACTGCCTCCTGCTCTGCTAAAATCTTTTCCACTGCATCGCATACACAGTTCTCATGCCGGCCATGGGTTTTTCCGCAGCTCATTGATTTCAGCTCCTTCTTTATAGGGTATTTGACTTTAGTCCTTAACAACATATGTACCCGTGCCCCACTTGGTGTGGGTGAACGTCTATATATTCATCATATGCTTGGAAAATAAGAAAAAGCAGAGCGTTTTAGCTCTGCTTTAAGGTTCTAGAGGATGAGAGTGATAACTAGTAGGGCTACAAGAGTGTTTGTTGCTGTAGAGACAAGTGTTGCGATATCGGCATCTACTGTTGAGACGTTTACGCCGCGGGAGCATTCGATGAGAAGTTTTTGGCGGTTTACTTGCTTGTTGGCTGTAAGCTGCAATAAATCTTGTGCGACTAATTCGGCAATTACTCCGTCTGCAATGGATGTGAGAGTAGCTGTAACTACAGCAGCATTAAGTGCTGTTACAACTGATGTTACGGCTTGAACGTCAGTAGATGTAACGTTAATGTCACAAGAATCTCTGATAATAATTGTCTCATCGGAGACTTGCTTGTTGAGATTTGCTTGAGCTAGATCTTGGTCGATGAAGGCGTTGTCGTTGCCAAAAAACCCATTGCCATTACAGCAAACATCGCAATGACATTTTCTTTCGTGTTTTTCTTTATCTTTCTCTTTGTCATCTAACGGATGGTCACAGTCAGGATCAAGTGCAACCCAAGAATATGGTCTGCTTTCCATATCTATTCCTCCTTTTCTTTTACTGTTATTAAATGAGCGAGCCTCTTACTTTGACTGAGGCATATATCCTGATGAAGAACCCTATTTTTTATGATTGGCTTGAATTGTTATTGTTTTGCCGTCTTTGTCTGAGCTGTTCAATTAATTGCTCTCTGCGGCTTAGCGGTTTTGCGTTCTTTTGCTCTTGCCCCGATTCTTCTTTGTTCTTCTTTTGTTTTTCAACTATTTCCGCTGATTTAGCCTGCAAGTCTTTAACCATATTCAAGAGCATTTCCTTTTCTTCATCTGATAGTTTTTTCATTTTGTCTTTGGTGACGCCGTGTTTAAGAAATATATTTTGAACCAGCATTTTCGTCATCGGATCAACTTCCGGAAGCTTTGCAAGCTCTTCTTTGATTTTATCGTTATCTGACATTTGTTTTCACCTCGGCTTTTAAGTTTGTGAAAAGAAAGGGTTAAAGGACGTCAAGTTCAAGGAGAATGCTGTTTAGCACCTGAAGCAAAATTTGTACAAAGGTTATTATTTCGTCGGCAGACAAAGTGATCTTGATATTTCGGCTGTTGATAATTTTAATGATTGTTCTTTTTTTGATTTGGGAGTTATCGAGAATGAGTATTTCGCTTGCTACTGTGTCAGCCAAGTCCTCGTCGGCGATGACGAGCTGTGTCACCAGGATAATCAATGTTGTGACCAAGGCTTGTATAGAAAGGGCAGATGTTATATGTGATGTATCTATTGTGATATTTTCGCAATCAATCACTTCGATCTGCTGCTCGAATTCGCTTGATAATTGCTCAAATATATCAGGATGCAGGGATTCAACTTTTTCTTCAAATGACATAACCTTCACTCCTTTCTTATCCATACTCTATATAATGCAAATGGGGTGCAGAGCGGAATAATAAAAATAACCAATTTTCCGCCGGACAAGATACAATTCATCAAGAATAGGGTTTTGGCATATATGTGAAGGGATCATGATTGGCAAAGGAGTGAACAAGTGGTTATTAATGGAATGACAATTGCTCTTCTTTCGCTTGCGGTCTTTCGGCTCGCCCGCCTGCTGGTGTTTGACACGATTATGGCACCGCTTCGCAGCCTGTTTCATGAAGAGAAGGAGGAAAAGGATGCAGACGGGAACATTGAAACGTATATCGTCATTAAGGGAACAGGTGTCAGGGCGTTTATTGGTGAATTGCTGAGCTGCTACTGGTGCACAGGTGTGTGGTGCGCCGGCTTTTTGATATTGTGTCAGGCTTTCATTCCAGAGGCAGCACAGTGGCTGATTTTACTGCTGGCGATCGCCGGTCTTGCCGGCATTATAGAAACGCTCGTATCAAAATGGCTGCAAGAATGAGTCATTCCCACCAGCAACTTTTCACTAGCATCAGCATAAAGTAGCATATATGACATAAGGAAAGGAAGGGATCAAAGTGAATCAATTCAATAAACCTTCCCAAAAAACTCCATATACAGATTCATCATATCAAACTAAAAAGATCAAAAAGAAAGGCTGCGGGTGCGGAAATAAAAAGAAAAAGCCTCAATAGCCTGGCAAAGAAACCGGAGACCTCCGGTTTTTTGTTTTTTTAACGGAGCGCCTTGCTCAGCATATATTATGAGTGGGGGGATGGATACCAGTGAATGAGTTTGAAAAATGGATAGAAGGAAGATATGAACCTCACGAACAAAAGCAAAAAGAGCATGAAGACATCTTGAGCAGTATCAGAAAAGACTTGGATGCATTTGATGAATCCGGTAGGGCGTTTGAAGAGGAGATTGAAGAGCTGGCTGAAAAAACCGAAGCCTTACTCAAAAAGCGCCAGGCTCAGTACGAACAATCATAAATCCGCAATCGCCCTATGCGTTTATCCAAGCCGAATAAAACGGCTCACATAGTGTATAGAGAGTAAAGGAGGTGCTTATCTATGGGCTTTGGATACGGATTCGGAGGAGGCTACGGCGGCGGCTGTTATGGCGGTTATGCTGGCGGTTACGGCGGCGGCTATGGTTCAACATTTGTTCTTTTAGTCGTATTGTTCATTCTCCTAATCATCGTGGGTGCATCTTTTTATAACTTCTAAGGTTTATTGAGGGAAGTACGGGTGATGTCCCGTACTTCCTTGCCTTGTGTTCATTTTTTATTTTTGGAAAAAGCACATTGAACAATGGGTGTTCATACAATACCGTATCACTCCGCCAAAAGGAGGCGTATTATGGATAATCAATTTTTTAAGAACGTCGAAAAGAAAACAGGTGTCAATATGCAGGATGTCATGAATCTTGCCGGCTCCCTTCAAAACGCCAATTTTAAAGACGAAAACACAGTGCGCAGCGTCATTAAGCGCGTAGCGCAGCTGGCAAACAGACGCGTGCCGAAAGAATTAGAAGATAAGATTGTTCATTCCATTACAAGCGGAAAAGAAAAGCTTGATTTTGGTACGATTTCGAAAATGATGGACAATAAATAAGCAGAGGGCCTGGCTGACTCAATGCAGCGGGCCTTTTTTTACTTTATAGAAAAGACCCGGCAGAACACTGCCGGGCTGTTAGTTATGCAAGGGCTGTCTTTGCTGTAAGAGAGGATACAAAAATCTTGAACGGTGGGCCGTTTTGCCGCGCCTGTTTGCGGGACAAGACAAATATAAATGCTGTTTGGCACGTGTCATCGCTACATATAACAGGCGTCTTTCTTCCTCCAAAGGAGCTTCATCTCCTTTTCTCGCTGTTTCTAATGAGAAATCGTGCGGAATCGAGCCGTCTACCGTGCCTAAGACGTAGACGGTTTTGAACTCAAGGCCTTTTGACCGGTGAATGGTCATCAGCTGAACGCCATTTTCATCCATTTTGTTTTTCTCAGCGGCCCTCATATGGTCCACGTGGGCGAGAAAGTCAGGTATCGTTTTGAACTTCTTGGCGACGACCTTGATGTCGCGCAGGTCATCGGAGCCTTTTTCCAGCTTGTTGCCCTCATTGCCCCGTTTTTTTAAATACTCGGAGAAGCCCATTTTTCCTTCTGCAAAGGTGATCGCTTCCACCGGCTTCATCGTGCGGAGGCTTGCGAAAAACGGCACGATCTTCTTGATTTTATTCAGCTGGAAAGGCTTCAGATCAGGAAGTTTAGCCAGCGCTTTAATCATGGAGCAGTCCTCGGTAATCGAGAGTGCCTTCAGCGTGTTCAATGCGGACTGTTTTAAGAACAAGGCGGGCAGCAAGTGCTTAATCGCCTCAGTATCATCCTCGTTTTGGCTGGCGTACAAGTAAGCGAGAATCTGGCGGACAATCCGTCTGCTGTAAAACGATTGGACGCCGCGGTCAGCTGTATAAGGAATTGACGAATGATGAAGCCTTTCGTAAATGGCGCGGCCTCCGCTGTTTGTGCGGTAGAGAACTGCAAAGTCTTCAGGGTTTGCCCCGTTTTGAATTTTTTCTTTGATATCGGAAACGACCATTGTGGCTTCTTCCTCTTCGTCATAAGGATAAAACAGCACAGGAGCCTGGATGTCATCACGGGCCGCTTCAAGCGTTTTGGCATACCTGTTTTTGTTCTTTTTCACGACGATATCAGCACTTGAGACGATCGGGTGCGTGGATCTGTAGTTCGCGGTTAAATAGATCGTCTTCGCTCCGGGATAATCCTTTTGAAAATCAAGAATAAAAGACGGATTGCTTCCGCGAAACGCGTAGATGGACTGGTCATCGTCCCCGACACAGCACAGGTTTTGCTCCGGGCTGGCCAGCATTTGCATGATTTTATATTGAACCGGGTTAATGTCCTGAAACTCGTCAATTAAGATATACGTAAACCGAGATTGATATTGTTCCAGAAGGTCCGGCCGATCGATAAACAATTCATAGCAGGCGGAAGCCATATCATCAAAATCAAATTGATTGTGTTCTTTTTTCTGGCGCTCATAATGTTCATATAATCGGTAGACTTGTTTTTCCCACTCATCCTGTAAAGGAATGCGTTCATTCGGCACATAAGTGTTTTTCCAGAAACCGATCTGCTGCAGGGCCTGATCAACGGGGAACTCTTTCTCATCTATACCTTCTTCATAGAGTGCTTTTTTGACATATTGTTCCCGCTGCCACTCCATTTTCAGCAGATGGTCGCCGTTCCATTTAGCAGAATCATAGTGATACAAAATCTTATAAAACAAGCTGTGGAATGTTCCGGTGACAAGTCTTCTGACTTTTGCAGGCTGTAATCCGTACTGCTTCGCCATACGATCTTTCATTTCGGCGACAGCTTTTGTCGTGAAGGTGACAAGCAGCATGTGTTCCGGCGGTATGCCTAAGTGTTCGATCATGTGGGCGGCGCGCGCTGTCAGCACGCGTGTTTTTCCGCTTCCCGCACCTGCAAGCACAAGCAGCGGGCCTTCGGTTTCCGTGACAGCTTTCAGCTGATCTGTGTTCAAGCCGACAGACGGAAAAAGGCTTGTATCAGGTTCTATTGTTTTTTGTATAAATGGTGTTCCGGGTTTAATGCTTCTCGGCCGCTGCCATTCCGTGACAGCCGGAGACGAGTCAGCAACGATCGCTTTTCCCTTGGGCAAACGAAAGACACCGGATTCCTGATAGTCTTCCTTTTTCTCCTCTTTAGCGGGTTTCGTTTCGCATGCCTCCTCACATGCCGGAAAATGGCCTGGCTGGCGGTGAATAAACTCCGGCGGATCGGTGATGTTAAGCCTTAACAAAACGGGCTTTCCGCAATAAGAACAAAATAAATGTCCTTTTATTCCTTCTTCAAAAAGGAATTGATAATGTTCTCTAGAATATGTATGTAAATGTATGGTTCGATCATTCAGTCGGGCGCATTTCAAAAAGGGGTCCTCCCAATCAAAAAAGGTGTTCATTACAGACAAAGAATATCATATCAAAAGAAACGTGTTTCAAAAAGTAAGTTTAAGGGAAAAAAGACAGCAGAAGGGTGGATATCGCATGATATATGCAGGTCAAATTCAGAACCAGCAATACGCTCAATATGCAAATAGAACGATTGGACATAAGCAGGATTATGCCGGAACCGAAAAAATCAGCTATGTCCCGTTTCAGCGGGTATACAAAGAACTGGAAAAGCAGCAGGAGAATCAAACGGCTGCTGAAAGAAAGGTAAACGAGACAAAACGTAAGCGCTCTCTTTATAAGAGATTTCGAGAAAAAGGAATGGGCACGTACATTAACCGATATGTATAAAAAACCGTTCACATCCAGAGAACGGTTTTTTATATGTGGAAAAAATCCGGATCTCAATAGACCCGGATGCTGTTTAGTCCTTAATCATTTGCAAGTGGGGAATGCCGGCATCGAGGAATTCTTTTTCAGAAAGCACACGATACCCATGTTTCTTGTAAAACGGCACAGCCTGTGTTTGTGCGTTTAAAATGAAACCGGAAGCGCCGCCGTCTGCGGCCGCTTTTTCGAGCGCTTTCATAATGATGCCGCCGACACCGGCTGAACGGTGGCTTTTTAATACACAAATCCGCTCTAACTTGCCGTAGCCGTCCTTCATACGCCATCTTCCGGCGCCGACAGGCTTTTTACCGTCATACACGACGATATGCTCCGACTCATTTTCTAGTTCGTCAATTTCTTCTTCAGCAGGCACGTTTTGTTCTTTGACAAAGACTTCTTCTCTTACATAAAATGCATCTTTCATTTGTTCTTCATTTTTTGCAATAACTGCTTCCAAGTCGATTATTCTCCTCCGCCTAGCAAGAAGGTTTCATACACTGTCCATGATCCGTTTTCCAGCTGATAAAGCAAGTGGAAGCGGTCAACGATTTCTTCATGTGACACTTCCTGCATTTTTAATTGTCCCAGCACATCCGAATGCTCGTCGTCGGAAAGATTTTGCCCGACTGTCACATGCGGAACGAAATTGTATTCCTGTTCACCAGCCAACACACCGGTGTATAACTTTTCATTGAGTGTTTTTAATTCTTCCGTCGGCTCTGCTTTGATGTAAATGACATTATTAACAGGCGCAAATGAGCTGTATTTTGTCATTTTGAGAACGACCGGATGGGACTCCTTCGCGATGTTTCTCAGATGTGATACAAGCTGATCCGCTTTCTCCTCCGCACATTCAAACGATGCTCTCAATGTCAAATGGGGTGGGATCAGGGAATAGCTCGGGTCATAGCGCTTTCTGTAAGAGTTCGCAAGGTCTTGGAGTTTTTTTGATGGAAATAAAACGATTCCGTATTTCATATTATGTCCCTCCTGGAAATAAAGTATGATGGAGTATCAAAGCATTTTTTTTAGCGCCGGCGTGATGAGCGGCTGCCAGTATGTCCATTTGTGATCTCCGTCAAATGGCTCAAAATAATAATCGGAAAGCTTCTTCTCCAGCAGCTGTTTCAGCTCCTGATTCGGTTCTGTAAAGTCCAGAATGTTTCCGTCTGTTGTGTGGACGTCAGTTTCTTTTGTGCCGATTTGATGATAAATAGAAAGGTGTTTGATATCGTCTGACTGTTTCACAGCTTCCAATACATGTTTGTCAACATAAGGAGACTGCATGATGATGTTTCCGAACATATTCGGATAATCAAGCGCTGTCATAAGAGATATGGTAGCCCCGAGCGAATCGCCTATCAGCGTGCGTCCGTAGCCGACCTGATAGGTTGGATACTCGTCATCCGCAAACGGAACGAGCTCATGGGCGATAAACCGTTTATACCCCGAAAATTTGGAACCTTCCGGATGATAGGTTTTTCTGCGCTCTTTTACATCCTTATAAGGAACACCGATAATAATGCTCCGGTCTATTTCCCGTTTGGACAGCAATTCCTCGACCTGTCTGCCGATTCTCCCCAGCCTGAAATAATCGTGGCCGTCCTGCGCGATAATGACATGGTATTTATAAAGAGGGGAGTAGTTGGACGGCAGATAAACGAGCAATGTCATTTCTTCGTTAAGCTCTTTTGAAAAGAATTTCTTTTCTTGCACTGTGCCGTTTTTCGGTGCCATAATACATTCCTCCAGGACATCACTAGACTTTCTTGCTGTTTTCCATTATTGTACCATGAATTATTAGAAATTTCTCTCTTTAAACAGTTCGGAACTCGAAGAAAAAAATGTTGAAATAAACTGCAAATTGCGCTAATATAAAACAATCAGAAAATTGAAATCGATATTTCTTATCGTGAGAGGTGGAGGGACTGGCCCTTAGAAACCTCAGCAACCGGCTTGTTTTGCATACGCAAAACGCCAAGGTGCTAAATCCAGCAAGCGTTTTTTATGCTTGGAAGATAAGAAGAAGCGTTAAACCCCTTCTTCTTATGAAGAAGGGGTTTTTTATTATGAAAAGGGAAGGTGTCAGCTATATGTCACAGCACGTTGAAACGAAATTAGCTCAAATCGGTAACCGAAGCGACGAAGTAACGGGAACAGTGAGTCCTCCTATTTATTTATCAACAGCATACCGCCACAGAGGGATCGGAGAATCAACCGGATTTGATTATGTCCGCACGAAAAATCCGACACGCCAGCTTGTTGAGGACGCGATCGCCAGCTTAGAAAACGGAGCGAGAGGGCTTGCCTTCAGTTCGGGAATGGCAGCCATCCAAACGATTATGGCGCTGTTTAAAAGCGGAGATGAACTGATCGTTTCATCGGACCTATATGGCGGCACGTACCGTCTGTTTGAAAATGAATGGAAAAAATACGGATTGATCTTTCATTATGATGATTTCATCGATGAGGACTGTTTACGCTCTAAGATTACGCCAAATACAAAAGCAGTGTTTGTGGAAACACCGACAAATCCGCTCATGCAGGAGGCGGACATTGAAAGGGTCGCCCGAATTACAAAAGAGCACGGTCTTCTGCTGATCGTTGATAATACATTTTACACACCGGTCTTGCAGCGTCCGCTTGAGCTGGGAGCTGACATTGTGATTCACAGCGCAACCAAGTATTTAGGCGGGCATAACGACTTGCTTGCGGGACTTGTCGTTGTAAAGGATGAGCAGCTTGGTGAGGAGATGTTTCAACACCAAAATGCGATCGGCGCCGTCTTGCCTCCGTTCGATTCGTGGCTTCTGATGAGAGGAATGAAGACGCTGAGCCTCAGAATGCGCCAGCATCAGGCAAACGCGCAGGAGCTTGCGGCGTTTTTAGAAGAGCAGGATGAAATTGCCGATGTACTGTATCCCGGAAAAGGTGGCATGCTGTCCTTCCGTCTTCAAAAAGAAGAGTGGGTCAACCCATTTTTAAAAGCGCTGAAGACCATTTGTTTTGCAGAAAGCCTCGGCGGGGTGGAGAGCTTTATTACATACCCTGCCACACAGACGCACATGGATATTCCTGAAGAGATCCGCATCGCAAACGGGGTCTGCAATCGTTTGCTGCGTTTTTCGGTCGGAATTGAACATGCGGAAGATTTAAAAGAGGACCTAAAACAGGCGTTATGTCAGGTCAAAGAGGGAGCTGTTTCATTTGAGTAATCACAATTGGACGCTGGAAACCCAGCTCGTGCACAATCCATTTAAAACAGACGGCGCAACAGGGGCGGTCAGTGTACCGATTCAGCACGCATCGACCTTTCACCAATCTTCATTTGAAGAGTTTGGCGCATATGATTACAGCCGCTCAGGCACGCCGACCAGAACGGCTCTTGAAGAAACAATTGCCGCACTGGAAGGCGGAACGAGAGGATTTGCTTTCAGTTCAGGCATGGCTGCGATTTCAACAGCATTTTTACTTCTGTCACAGGGCGATCACGTTCTTGTGACAGAAGATGTATACGGCGGAACCTTCCGCATGGTGACAGAGGTGCTGACTCGGTTTGGCATTGAGCATACATTTGTCGACATGACGGATACAAACGAAGTAGCGCGGAATATTAAGCCGAACACAAAAGTTATTTATATGGAGACACCGTCAAATCCGACACTTGGGATCACTGATATTAAAGCGGTAGTTCAGCTTGCCAAAGAAAACGGCTGTCTGACCTTTCTGGACAATACATTCATGACACCGGCACTGCAGCGTCCGCTCGATCTCGGCGTGGATATTGTGCTTCACAGTGCAACAAAATTTCTGAGCGGACACAGCGATGTGCTGTCAGGCCTGGCTGCTGTCAAGGATGAAGAGCTTGGGAAGCAGCTGTATAAGCTGCAAAACTCGTTCGGCGCCGTCCTTGGCGTGCAAGATTGCTGGCTCGTGCTGCGCGGATTAAAAACATTGCAGGTCCGTTTAGAAAAAGCGAGCCAAACAGCGCAGCGGCTTGCAGAATTTTTCCAGGAGCATCCGGCGGTGAAACGCGTGTATTATCCGGGACTGTCTGATCATCCGGGTGCTGAAACCCATAAGAGCCAGTCAACGGGAGCGGGCGCCGTGCTATCTTTTGAGCTTGAAAGCAAAGAGGCCGTTAAGAAATTAGTAGAGAATGTATCACTTCCGGTCTTCGCTGTCAGCCTTGGTGCAGTGGAATCGATTTTGTCCTATCCGGCTACGATGTCTCACGCGGCAATGCCTAAGGAAGAACGTGAAAAACGAGGCATCACAGACGGCCTTCTCCGTCTTAGTGTGGGTGTCGAACATGCAGATGATTTAGAACGTGATTTCAAACAAGCGCTGAAAAAAATTGCGCCAGTGGCGATCCGTTAAAAAAGAAGCCGGCGATAGCCCGGCTTCTTTTGTTATTCATCATCAGGATTCAGAATCGCGAGAACTTGATGATCCTCCCAAACGCCATTGATTTTTACATTTTTTCGGGCAATGCCCTCTTTATGAAATCCGGCTTTTTCCAATACGCGCATGGACCCGAGGTTGCGGGGCATCACACCGGCTTCAATGCGATGCAGTTTCAATTCGTGGAACGCATAATCAACAATCAATCTGACCGCCTCTGTCATGAGTCCCTTTCCATTATGGGATTTGTCTAAAAAATACCCGATGAACGCAGTTTGCAGCGCCCCGCGGATGATTTGAAAGAGCGAAACCGTCCCGATTAATGTATCGTCCGAGACTGTAAAAATGCCAAAAAAATATTCTTCATCTTTCTCCAGTCTTTGCTGGTACTCGGTTATTCGTTTTCTTTGCCCCTCAATCGTATAATAATCGTCTGCGCGAATCATGGAAAACTGTTCGAAAAAATCTTGGTTTTCGCTTTGCAGCCGCAGATTTTCTTCCGCATCCTTTACTTCTAAAGGTCTTACATAAATGGTATTTCCTTTTAACATACATTGATCTCTCCGTTCTCATGTCGGCATTCCTCTTACATTATTCTCAGGAAACTGCAAATATCCTTTTTATAAAAAGGAAGAAAACCAATTTCCCATAAAGGTGCCGACATAGTTACCAATTAAGTAGCCAAGCGTACCGACAAGCATGATCGGGGCGACAAGCTCCCGCCATCCCTTGGCAATTGCCATCGCAGCCGCGGTCGTGGGCCCTCCGACAGTAGCGTTGACGGCGAGCAGAATTTCTTCAAGCCGCACGCGGAACAATTTTCCGACGGCTAAGGAAACCGCTAAATTGCTGATCGCAATGATAAAGACAAATAAGAGAATAAGAGGCGCATTGGTGACGATTAAGCGCAGATCTGCAGGAATGCCGATCACCACAAAAAATAAATAAATCAAAAAGGTTCCAAGCTCCTGAGATCCATTGAGCCTTTCAAAAAAACGCGGGAAAAGAAAAATGATAAGAACCGTTAAAGACGTAAGCATCAGGTATTGATCGCCAAGCGTTCCGGTCAAAAGAGGATGAGAAAAAATGTTTTTAAAATAGCCGGAAATCTTCACACTAACCGCAACAAGCGCAAAAGCAGCGCCAGCATTAAAAGCGATATCCTTTAAGGAAATGTCCTTCCGTTTCCAATAGCTTTCTGCACTGTTTCTGCTGTTTCCATCGGCTTTCACTTTCTCTTCAAACGGCATGGCATAGTGCCGCTGAAACCATTTAAGTGCAGGAATGCTGATTAATATAAAAAACAAAAGCGTCATCATAAAATTATCAGCCACAACGGTAGCCGACACATATTCCCCCGGTGTCTCAAATTTTGCCGCCATCGCCGCAAAATTGATCCCGCCGCCGATATAAGAGGCGCTGATCATCCCGCCGATTTTATCTAAATAAGGAATATGCTGTTTGAGAAGAAAAAAAGCAAGGGTGCTGCCAAGCACAGTTCCAGCGGAGCTAATCAGAAAAATAAACAGCAAACGCCTGCTTTCCTTAAAAATCTGCCGCACATTGATCTGAAACAGCAAAAGGGGTATCGCCAGCGGCACCACATAAGACCATACGGTATCGTATACAGGCGATTCAACAGGAAGCACCCCTATATTTGTAAACACCATTGCGCCTGCCAGCGCGATAATAGCGCCAGACACAGCGGACGCCCACTTAAAGCGCTGCTCCAGCCCGATGCTCACTGCCGCCCACACCGCAATAAACCCCCATAATACCCAAACATCATCAGAAGAAATCAAAGAATGCAAAACCCCATCACCCCTATTGTAAGAAAATTAAGACATATTATAATAGGCGAGGAACAGAACAGCAAGTCCGAAAAAAGTTTTTCTGAAAAAGCAGTTGACGAATAGAGGAGCAGGTTATATAATAGAACTTGTCAGAAAGACAACAACATACCCAGCAACACATACATATCATGATTCCGTAGCTCAGCTGGGAGAGCGCTACCTTGACAGGGTAGAGGTCGCTGGTTCGAGCCCAGTCGGAATCATAGCTTAAACCCTTGCGTAGCAAGGGTTTTTTACTTTGCTTATTTATTGTTTTTGTCATCATTCATCGAGTTGGGGACGAATTGGGGACGAAATTATTTTTTTGAGCTGATTTTGAAGGGGAATTCAAAATCAACTCTGTTTTTGTGCTAGGTTTCTAGGATCGAACTGGTTAAAGTGTTTTACTGTGCTATTTTCGAGTTTCTCGGTAACATGACCATAAATATCACTAGTTGTTCGAGCGCTGGCGTGTCCAGCTCTTCTTTGAATATCACTGAGACTTTCTCCAGCTTCTATAAGGAGAGCCACCATAGTATGCCGCAAGTCATGAAGACGAACATCTTTTAGCCCGTACTTCTTTTTTATTTTAGCCCATTTTGCGGTAGGGGTTGTATAGTAGTAAGGTTTTCCTTTACCACTTGTGAAATACATATTGATGTTCTCCGCCTTCCCAGGCATCGCCAAGCAACAATTTTTCTTTTTTCCGTATGCGATAATATTTAGCCAACTCATCCATATAAAAATCAGGCATTTTAACGAATCGTTGAGAACTTTTTGACTTTGGACTTTTGACGTGAGGTTCTCCGTTAATTGTTTTAGAAATTGATCTATTTACGTATATTCCACCTTTGGCCCAATCTACATCCAAGCGCCATTCACAAGCAAGAGCTTCTCCTCTACGATGCCCCCCGATCAGAGCTGCAAGATAATATAAGCGCCATTTAATATCTATTTCATACAACACTTTAATACATTCAGCTGCTTCTTCCGATTCAAGAAAGTTCATTTCCTTATTCTCAGTTTCAGGTGAACTCAATCCCTCCATAGGATCATCTTTTATCAATTTCCATTCCTCTGTTGCAGTTTTAAGGACCCTTAAACACACAAAAAACACCGAAGCAGAGCCCGGCGTTTTGATATGAACTGGTACTTCTATCATAGCACAGGGGGGGCGCTAAGAATGTACAACCCAAGAAAAATTAATTTAAGCAAAGATACAATAATCCAGCAGGCAATCGAGCCGGGCAAAATACAAATTCTTATTTTAGATGGGAACGAGGGCACTGCACATGTCCTTGAAGCCCCAGAACACGGAGAAACAATCATTCAAACAATTAAGGGCGGTCTGGCTCGTTTAGATTATAAGTTCGGCCACAAATTCAAATAGCAGGGGCTTTCCCCTGCGGGGGAGGAACGGACATGTAAGAGAGAATTGAACGTCTAAAAAAACTGACATACATTCCTCAGAAGGAAATTGCTTGGCTTATCGAGCAAGCTGAACTGGCTGTTAAGCAACGAGAAATCATCGAGGAAAACAAACGCCAGCAGGAAGTAACGTTTCATCAATTCCGGCAGGCTCAAAAGAACATTCAGCATTAAAGCGGGGATAGGAAACGATACAAACAGGCATTAGAGAAGATCATTACTAATCTGAATTTTGCAATAACAGTTGGCCAAAACGAATTGGAGGGTGATGTGAAATGATCCCTTTACAAGTTGAGCTCCAGTGGGCAGTCAAAGCCACGAAAGACGAAGCGATGACCGTTGAGCAGGCTGCGGAATATTTAAAAGTGCATCCAAATTAGATACCGGTGCTCGTGGCAAAGTCAGACGATCTGAAAATGATCGGTGATGAAACAATCATTGCAAAGCGTGATAAGACAAATGGCTGGCTTCTCGGTGGGATTGCGGTGATTTTATTCTTTGCAATTGCGGTTCTGCCGGGGATAGGCTGATGACAGCATATTGATTGGAAAATAAAGAAGAAGGGGAATCCCTCTCCATCTAATTAATCCATCCTTCATATGTCGCACGATAAAATCCTTGGACAATCTCTACTGATTTAAGGTAATAAGTAACACCGCTCTTAACGGTTGTGTTTGGGATATCCCATCTGTGAAGAAAATCTTGAGTAAAAGAATCTTTGATTGCTTGTGTAGAAACTTCAGTTTGTGTTGAAGTTATTGATGAACTATTGGGACTTGCAGCAAAAGCGGGGGCAGCAGAAACAAGTAAAGCTAGGGACAATGCGGAACCAGTTAAAACTTTTTTCAATTTCATTTTAAACACTCCCTTTGTTTTTTTAATACAACTGTATTATTACATGGAATACAAAAATACCCAAGGGATTTTTTGTTAATGTTTTGTGAACTTAGTTGAAATATAGAAATCCGCCCAGATGCCTGCTGACCGAAATGTGGCTGCAGCATGGGCGCCGAGGAGGAAATTTGTGTGGGTTAATGGGAGAGTAAGGTGAAGAGGCAAAAGGTTATTCTAACCAAAAGAAGAGCCAATATTTGGCCCTTCTTGATGGTTGGAAATATTTAAAAGATTATTTTACATTTACAGTTACTACTCCGAGTATTGATCTATCAGACTTAAATAAAGTAATGTGGGCAGTCCCTTTACTAACACCAGTAACAACACCATATTTATCTACTTTGGCTATTCCACTAGCATCAGAAGAGTAAGTTTCAGCTACTGGATTAGCTACACTTTTAGTTTTGCCTACTGCCAAATCAATTGAATAGTCTTGTACTTTTATAGGACCGGAAACAGTCGTAACATTTTTCACTGTATTACTTGGAGAAAGCTGTACTTCTTTTGCTGAGGCTACACCACTAACCGCCAAAGCTAATGCTGATACTGATAAAGCAGAAACCAACGTTTTTTTGAAATTCATTTTGAAACACTCCTTTAAAGTTTTTTGTGTTGCACATAATAGATACGACAAAAAGTAATTATTTTCCTTGTAAATAAATGTTAATTATTTGTGAACAATAGGGGGATTAGATGGCGTTAAGAGTTTTGTTTCTCCTGATGGGATGCGGATTCTGGATATATTTCCAACACGATTACAGGCCGGATATGAAAGCGAACCTTGCTTTGATCGGGGCAATCATTTCATTCACGGCTGCGGCTTACTTTAAAGATATTGATAAGTATATAGAGAAGAGGGAAGACAAATGAACCCGATTTAAATAGTGATTTCCTTAAAAAACTAAAGAAAATCCATAATTTGTCGATTCCAAAAAGAGACTATCACGAAAAAAGGTGGAGAATTATGGACGTATTTAGTTTGCTTAAGAGTATAGGGATACCTGGGTCCTTAGCTGCAGTAGGAGTGTTGATTTATCTATTTGTAATAACTTTTAGACCAATCACTCTTTTATCGGCTAATGCATTTGAAAAAAAGCTTTTTTCTAAAGAAAAGTTATTTTTATTAATGAGTTGGCAACATTTTTGGCAAACAATACTTTGGATGTGCGTTTTTCTTTCTTTTACAATTTCATTAAACGTGCAAAAATGGGCGATCTGCCTTCCGGCATCTTCAAAGTGAAAAGTCCAATGATGCACAGTGCTGCTGTTGAGCAGATTCAAACAGCGCTGGCCGTATTGCATTTCTATCCGGATAAGAAAGCCAAGAATTTCGGGATCGATAGTTATTATGGACCAAAAACGGCGGATGCGGTCAGACGATTCCAGCTGATGAATGGATTAAAAGCTGACGGCATTTACGGACCAGCTACAAAAGCAAAACTTGAAGCACTATTGAAGTAATAAAAAGGTCCCTTGAATTTCAAGGGACCTAAAAGTCTCAATCAACGCTCTTATACCTTTCTGGGATCTTGTCTCTCCAAACAAGCATAAGGTTTTAAATTTTTCTGTTTCCATGGAACTTTTGTCGTTTTCACTTTCTGTATAAAGGTGTTCTACGACTGTTAGATCTTTTTTTATATATGCAATGGTGGTGTTTAATTGAATCTCATATTCTTCAGAAGAAGAGCCATCCAATACTTCTTGAATAATTTTTAAGTATTCATCAGCTTCATCCACCAAACAATGTCTTCAATGAAATCAGAAAAGTATTCTAGTTCTGTAGGAAGAACTACTCTTAAGTACCCTAAAGGGTCTCTTTTAAATTTAAATGAATATTCCATGATAAATATCATTCCTTTGGTTTTTTATATAAAGGATATGCAGTTGCTATTGAGCCATATTTAATAAATTACTTTTAATATAATTTGAACTGGCGTAATTCGGGGATTTGCGTTTTTATTTTTAGAAAAATGTTATAATGAAAAGTCATAAATGTTGTGAAGAGGGGGAATTTTGATGCATTACATAACCGCATGCTTAAAAATTATCAGCGATAAAGATCTTAAGGAAATAATGAAGGAATTCAAAAAACTTGAGGAAGAAACGAATAAAGAAGAAGGGTGTATTACATTCCATGCTTATCCGCTTGAACCATCGGAACGCAAAATAATGCTTTGGGAGATTTGGGAAAACGAAGAAGCTGTTAAAGACCATTTCACGAAAAAACACACAAAAGACGTTCAAAAACAAGAATTAACGGAAGTAGAATGGCTAATGAAAAGCAATGTGAATGAGTAAAAAGACATCTTCAAAAGAGGCATTCAAAGACTAAGAATCAACCACTGTAATTCAGTGGAAAAATGTTGGCGGATTGTTGTCCAACTCTGCCAACTGGTAAAAATACTAATGTAAGCTATATGAGAATATAATAAACTTTGTTGGAGAATAAAATACATGTAATAGATGTTAAAAGGCAGTGTAGAAAAAAATGAAAAAGAAAACTAAAATTATACTTTCTCTTTTAGCGGCACTTCTAGTTATTTTGATAGCACTACCCGTTTTATCTCCTGTTGTCTTTACAGCTGCTTCTGAAAAAGGAGCAATCAGACACGAAATGTATAAAAGAGGATATCCCTACCAAAGCTACTTTGCAGTTCTCCAAAAAAAGAGAAGGTGACAATGAATCTGGGCATCTTTATTATGTAAATTGGATGGATTGGAAAGATGAAACGGGACAAACTCCTCACTTATGTTATTCGAAAAAAGCATCAGATGGTGAATACAAAGTTAGCTGTGGAACTGGGCCGTAAAAATAAATTTTAAAATCAAATAAGTCCAAGACGGAAAGCCTGTGGACACTGAACTTACAGCATTAGCGCTGTTTGTTCAGTGTCCGTTTTTTATTTCGCAACTAACTCGATGTCTCTCACGATTACTAAGACCGTTAACTCAAAAACATAAAAATCCCTTTTTTCCGGAACCTTCGGTAAAAAACGAAACTTTTGACTCTATAATTTTACGTTATAGTGTAAACGGTTACACCCGTAGTATACTTATACTATCAGTTTGCTCAAATGGATACTGACAGGAAGGATAGAAAAACAGATGGAATACATAAATACAAGACAAAAAGAGATTTTGTATCTGTTGTTATCTGAACCTGATGACTATTTAGTTGTGCAAGATTTCGCAGACCGGGTACAGTGTTCTGAAAAAACGATCAGGAATGATTTGAAAGCGATCGAGGATTATCTTAATGAACATTCTCATGCTCAGCTTATTCGGAAACCAGGGTTAGGTGTCTATCTAAGTATAGAAGAACAGGAAAGGACCTGGTTAAGCCAACAATTATATACTGAACATTTTCATTCTAGGCAGCGGATCGATGAAGAAAGAATGCTGCAAATTGCTTATGACTTATTAATGAATGTAAAGCCTGTTTCCGCAAAAGAAATAGCTGCTCAGCATTTTGTGAATCGATCCGCCATTAAAAAGGATTTGTGTGCGGTAGAGGAGTGGCTGAAGCGGCATGACCTCACGCTGGTTTCGAAGCAGCGGCTTGGTTTAAAGGTTGAAGGGAACGAAAAAAGTAAAAGAAAAGCATTGGCAAGACTATCTGATTTGATAGATAACACGGAGTTTACTAGCCAATTTATTAAAAGTAAGTTCTTAAGTCATGAAGTAGATTTTGTGACGAAAGAAATCAAATCATTACAAAAAAAGCATTCTATCTATTTCACAGATGAAACGTTTGAGAATTTGCTGCTGCATACGTTGTTAATGATCCGCCGAATCAAAATGAAGCAGCCAATCCCGATTTCTCCAAGAGAATTGGCGGCAGTAAAAAAGAAGAAAGAATATCAATGGACATTTGCTTGCTTACAACGGCTTGAGCCGGTTTTTGCAATCCGCTTTCCTGAAGAAGAAGCTGTGTATTTAACATTACATATATTAGGCGGGAAAGTTCGTTATCCATTACAGAAAGAACTGACAAATGACCTTGAACATGCTGTACTTTCCAAGGTTGTAAGGCACTTAATCAATCGTGTTTCAGAGCTGAAAATGCTGGATTTTCATAACGATCAGGATTTGATCAACGGATTGAACATTCATCTCAATACAGTGTTACAGCGGCTGAGCTATGATCTTTCTGTATCAAACCCTATGCTTAATGACATTAAAAAGATGTATCCTTATTTGTTTCATCTTGTCATTGACGTTCTGGAAGACATCAATCAAACGTTCGATCTTTATATCCCTGAGGAAGAGGCAGCATATTTGACTCTGCATTTTCAGGCAGCGATTGAACGGCTGCGTCGCAGCAGCGAGACACATAAAAAGGCGATCATCGTCTGCCACATGGGCATCGGAATGTCACAATTGCTGCGAACAAAAATTGAACGGAAATGTCATCAAATCGCTGTAATGGCCTGTATCGCTAAAGCTGATTTGGCGGACTATACAAAAAAGCATGAGGATGTAGATCTTGTCATTTCCACCATTGCGCTGGAACATGTAACGATTCCCCATATTGTTGTATCACCGCTTTTGGAGCCTGGTGATGAGAAGAAATTGAGTGCATTTATACGTCAGCTTGACGAATCGCACCGCCAAAAACAAAAAACTTTTCAGATGCTGAACAATACAACTCCTTTTTTGGTTTTTTTACAGCAAGAGGCAGAGCACCGCTACAAGTTAATTGAACAGCTGGCGACAGCTTTGTATGAAAAAGGCTATGTTGAAAAGGAATATGCGGTTCATGCGGTTATGCGGGAAAAAATGGCGGCGACAAACATTGGGGCAGGCATAGCCATTCCTCATGCAAACGCTAAATATATTAAACAATCAGCAATTGCATTTGCCACATTAAAAGAGCCGCTTGATTGGGGAAATGAGAAAGTATCGCTTGTTTTTATGCTGGCTGTTAAACACGAGGATCAAAATATGACAAAGCAGCTGTTTCGTGAGCTTTCATACCTGAGTGAGCAGCCGGCCTTCGTGCAGAAGCTGACGAAAGAAACAAACGTCATGACATTTTTATCTTATTTGGATTATTAAAAGCAGGGATTCATTCCTTGCTTTTTTTGTTTATAGGGAAAAATGCCGTTATTTCCGGAACTTATGGTAAAAAAAAGCGATTTTAACGGCATGATTTCGGTATACAGTTGAGAGAAGATCTTGTTATTCACACTTTAAAGGAGGTTTCGTATGAAACTGTTAGCGATTACATCTTGTCCGAACGGAATTGCCCATACGTATATGGCAGCAGAAAATCTGCAAAAAGCTGCTGACAGATTAGGCGTTAGCATCAAGGTTGAGACCCAGGGCGGAATCGGGGTAGAAAATGAGCTGACTAAAGAGGAGATTCGGGAAGCGGATGCGATCATTATTGCGGCAGACCGCTCGGTAAACAAAGACCGGTTTATAGGCAAAAAATTGCTGTCTGTCGGGGTTCAGGACGGCATCCGCAAACCGGAAGAATTGATTCAAAAAGCACTTAGCGGGGACATATCGGTCTATCATTCCGCTTCTAAATCGGAATCAAGCAATCAACAGGAGAAGAAACAAAATCCGATTTACCGTCATTTAATGAACGGCGTTTCGTTTATGGTTCCTTTCATTGTCGTCGGCGGATTACTGATAGCGATTGCATTAACGCTTGGGGGCGAGAAAACACCTAAAGGCTTAGTCATTCCGGATGATTCTTTTTGGAAAACGATTGAACAGATCGGCAGTGCTTCATTTTCATTCATGATCCCGATATTAGCCGGATATATCGCATATAGCATCGCTGATAAGCCGGGGCTTGTGCCAGGGATGATCGGCGGATTCATTGCAGCGACTGGAAGTTTTTATGACAGCGCAAGCGGCGCCGGTTTCCTCGGCGGAATCATTGCCGGATTTTTGGCTGGATACGCGGCACTTGGGATCAAAAAATTAACAGTTCCAAAAGCAATCCAGCCGATTATGCCGATTATTATTATTCCGGTGTTTGCATCACTGATTGTAGGTTTAGCGTTTGTGTTTTTGATCGGCGCACCTGTAGCTCAAATTTTCACATCTTTAACGGTTTGGCTGGCGGGGATGAAAGGGTCGAGCTCGATCCTTCTGGCATTGATTTTAGGCGCGATGATCTCATTTGATATGGGCGGTCCCGTAAACAAGGTGGCATTTCTGTTTGGATCGGCAATGATTGGAGAAGGAAATTATGAAATTATGGGGCCAATTGCCGTTTCCATTTGTATACCGCCGATTGGCCTCGGAATTGCAACGTTTTTTGGAAAAAGAAAATTTGAGGCGTCGCAAAGAGAAATGGGGAAAGCGGCATTTACTATGGGACTCTTCGGCATCACTGAAGGAGCTATTCCATTCGCGGCGCAGGATCCTCTTCGAGTCATTCCCAGTATTATGGCAGGTTCTATGACGGGTTCTGTGATAGCGATGATTGGCAATGTGGGAGACAGAGTGGCGCACGGCGGACCTATCGTTGCAGTGCTTGGTGCAGTTGATCATGTATTTATCTTTTTTATTGCTGTATTGGCGGGATCTCTTGTCACTGCTCTGTTCGTCAATCTACTAAAAAAGGATATAACGGAGGCGTCCCCTGTGCTCAGTGAAACTGCACCGCCAAGTGAAGCTGCTGCAGCAAAAGAAATACCGCAGCCAACTCAAGAAGCCGAAATGATGGAAATCAAAAAACTGACAGACATTATCAGCCCAGAGCTGATTGAACCACATTTATCCGGGGAAACCAGGGATGACATTATTGATGAAATGATTCAAACATTGTCCGACAGAGGTGTGCTGCATTCAGAGAGCGGGTTTAAACAAGCCATTTTGAATCGTGAACAAAAGGGAACAACGGCGATTGGCATGAATATCGCGATTCCGCACGGGAAGTCTGAGGCCGTCAGGAAGCCGAGTGTTGCCTTTGGGATCAAACGATCAGGTGTTGACTGGAACAGCCTGGATGGATCAGATGCAAAATTAATCTTTATGATTGCTGTACCGAAAGAGAGCGGAGGGAACCAGCATCTGAAAATATTGCAGATGTTATCTCGAAAACTAATGGATGACAGCTATAGAAAGCAACTGCTCTCCGTACAAACAACAGAAGAAGCATACAAGCTGCTGGATGAAATCGTATAATGCGGGGGGATTTTCATGACGACTGAACCGTTATTTTTCAAGCCTGTTTTCAAAGAGAGGATTTGGGGCGGCACCGCTTTAGCTGCTTTCGGCTATAACATTCCGTCAGAACGAACAGGGGAGTGCTGGGCTTTTGCCGCACATAAAAATGGACAAAGCGTTGTTCAAAACGGAATGTATAAAGGGTTAACGCTCAGCGAATTATGGGAACAGCACAGACATTTATTCGGATATCTTGAAGGGGACCGGTTCCCTCTTCTGACAAAAATTTTAGATGCAGACCAAGACTTATCCGTTCAGGTGCATCCGAATGATGATTTTGCCAAAACCCGTGAAAACGGGGAGCTCGGGAAAACCGAATGCTGGTACATCATTGATTGCGAAAAAGATGCAGAGATCATTTACGGCCACAATGCAAAAACAAAGGAAGAACTGATCTCGATGATAGAGCTTGGAGAATGGGATGAGCTCTTGCGCCGCGTGAAGGTAAAGCCAGGGGATTTTTTCTATGTGCCGAGCGGTACGGTTCATGCAATTGGAAAAGGCATTCTCGTTTTAGAGACGCAGCAGAATTCAGATACAACCTATAGATTATATGATTATGAGCGAAAAGATGCAGAAGGCAATATGCGCGAGCTTCACCTGGAAAAGAGCATAGAAGTCATAGCGGTTCCATCCATTCCAGTTCGTCAAACTGTTCAATATGATCAAACAGATGATTTGCATATAGCCACATTGATTGAATGCGCTTACTTTTCTGTGGAAAAGTGGAGTTTGTCAGGATCAGCAAGATTAAAGCAGCAAAAACCTTTCCTTCTTGTCAGTGTTATTGAAGGGGAAGGCCGGATGATCTCCGGTGATAATGTTAATACCTTTCAAAAAGGAGATCATATGTTGCTGCCTTTCGGTTTTGGACAATTTAAACTGGAGGGGCAGGCAGAGTGTATCGTCTCTCATCTATGAAACGATAAAGGGAGCAAGTACGCCAATTCATGCTGGGCCAGACTGTTTCATGTAGCGGACTAAAGTGTTGCTGAATATGGAAAAACCCTTCTCAGATTGGAGGGTTTTTTTGATTGAAAAAGGAGTTTAGTCCCTTTGATAAAAAGAAGACTATACGCATGCTGTGGAAGGAACTTTTGGTCCCTTACCCGCATTCACGATTCAAAGCCTGACGTTCTTTAAATGCGGGGTTTTACATTATTTTGTTTAACATTACTAACTAAACCTTGAATAGGCTGTAACACATTTTTGCTGTTATTTTTTCTTATAACAATTGCAGCTATACTAGCTCCTAAACCTAAGAGAGACATCCACATCATCCCTCTGTTTCTTTTACCAGATAAAAGGGGTTGTTTTCTTGCGTTTAAAAGGGCGGTTATCCACCGGACATTATTCATCTTAGAGCCACTTCCCATCAAAATTTTTGTTTCGATACTTAGTTTTCGCAAAAGAGGAATTGATATGCTGGAATTATAATGATGGAAGTCAAAAAAGAATATATAAGAATGCAACGAATTAAACTACACATGCTGGACAAACTTATAGGGATTAAAAAAGAAGAAAGGAGGATGGAAATGAAAAAATGGCTGCAAATCATAAGTGCGTTGTTCCTATCCAGTTTTGTATTAATGGGCTGTAATACTGGTCAAGATAATAATGATAATGATAACAATGCTCCAGATGTTGAGGAGAACAATCAAGATAATAACGGCAACAACCAAGATACTAACGATAACAACGTTCCAGGTGTCGATGAGGATGATACCATCAATAAAGATGATGAAAAAGATAATGATCCTGACCCTGAAGATCCAGTTGAGGATCCTGAAGATACCGATAAAGATAGAAAAGACGAGTAAGGAAACTGCACAAATATTGTTTGAAGAAAAACCCGCTCTCAGTTTAGAGGGAGGGTTTTATCTTTTTTACATTGTAACGTATCTCCAATGCATAAAGTCTTCTGATTTATGCTCCAATTTAAACCTTAACTTCTCTAAAATACGTTGTGAACCAAAATTGTTATGTTCACATCTTGCTGTGATATGGTTCACCGTATCTTGGCTTAATGCCCAGTTTATGATTTTTTGGGCAGCTTCAACACAATACCCTTTGCGGCGATGGCTTTTATTTGTTGCAAAACCGATTTCGACCATACCATTCGAATCCGGGTCACCTAAAAATCCGGTTCCTCCAACAATTTCATTATTGTCCTTCTTTAAAATAATCCATGAATCAAATCCTTTTGTTCCATTGTTTTCAACTAATTTCTCACGGAAATAAGGGATGGCTTCAAAAAAATCAGAATTTGGCCATTCACCATTTGTTTCATAACCAAGGTCCTTAATGGCCTGATGATCTCGTTTAGATGCTGCGTCAAGAAGGGGGATATCAATCGTTTTTAATCGTAACCGATTCGTTTCAAGAAGAACCATATGTCTAATCCTCTTTTCTTTTTACTGGTAATAATGATAACATATAGCAATTTTGATCGGGAATAAAAATTCTTGGGGACCAGAGAATGGTGAAGAGCATGTGGTGTATTTGAAATGAACCGTAGACAAAGTGAGATAATGCCATTTGGGGACCAATGTCCTCTCGTATTAGAAGATAATCACTGCCTTGACAGTATAGAGACCGCCCGGTATCATAGATCCAAAACGGGTAGGAAAACGCTTGGTAATAAAGCGTTCCTACCCGTTTTTCTGTTTCTGCTGAAACATTTTGTGTTACCTTTTTGCAATCAGATAAAGCGATATGGCTCTTTGGGTTTGAACAGGATTATGAAGCGTAATGACCCATTGGTTTCTTCTCCTCGGATAGCTTGCTATTGCATACAATGGAGCATAATCGCGTGGAGCAAACCCGCCATTCACCACTTTTATATCCCTTCCTTCAAGATAACAAACAAGGTATTCACCGGGATCTATTACCTGTTGGCCAGTCCATGCGTAAGAATAAAAGCCGTCTCCGAGATCCTCAGAGGAAGATGGCGGAATAAAGCCATCAATATTCAATGTGATTTCTCTTCTTCGCTGTCTTTCTGAAAAGTCTGGATTTCTTTGAGTGTTAGGAGTATGTGTAAAGTAAGGGATTAACGCAGGACCATAAAAGTAATGATACAAAGCAACCACTCCTTAGTTTTACATTCATACAAATTGTATGTGGGTGTATGTTGTTAATTCCTGTTTTGTTTCAAGTTGACTAAGAATGGAACTTAAGGAGTGAGATCCTTTAATTGGCTTAATGTCTTTTTTTGCACGTTTTTATTTGCTGCGGAGGCGGTGTTTTGACAATGCAGGTCAGTAGAATATGGCTGACTCTGATGATAGAATTTACTTATTAACTGCAATTAAGAAGACATACATACATACATTCGATCGTGGGGGAAAAGGATGGCGAAAAAAATGACAAAAACAAATGCGGTTCGTTTGATAGAACAGCAGAACATCTCCTATGAGTTATTAGGCTACAAAACAGAAGGAGGCCAGCCGCTAGATGGCATCTCTGTTTCGGAAAAAATTGGTTACCCTTTGCAGTATGTATATAAGACATTGGTGGCAACAGCAGGAACAAATCATTATTACGTGTTTGTTGTACCCGTTGCAGAGGAATTAGATGTAAAAAAGGCAGCAAAAGTAGTAGGTGAAAAGAAAATAGAAATGATTGCAATGAAGGAACTATTAGGGGTAACTGGCTATCTTCGTGGCGGCTGCTCACCAATCGGCATGAAAAAATTGTTCCCGACCTATATTGATGCAGCAGCTGAAACACTTGATTTTATCATTGTCAGTGCAGGGAAAATCGGTATGCAGCTAAAGGTAGCGCCACAAGATTTAGCCAAAGCATGCGATGCAACATTTGCAGAAATTGTATAGATAGTAAATAAAAAAGCTTAGACACCTAGACTAAGCTTTTTCCGCATCTCTTTCAAATATGATTTCAAAATAAGCAGCTGCTCCATACCCATCGATACTAGGAGCGAAAATCTGAACGAATGTCCAGCCACTTTTCGCATAGTCATGGATGATTTGCTGGTAGTCTTCTTTAGGCCTTCTTCTCATAGTGCTCAGTTCTACTCTTACGAATTCATATTCTTTCATCGTTTGATACCTCCTCTTAAGGTATACGTAAGAATAAGAAGGAAGTTACAAAAAACTGGTAAAAATTGAACCGTAATAAAAAATGCCTTTCTTAAAGGGAGAGGCTTTTTTTATTTCTGAGAAAAAGATTCCGTAATACTTTGTTTATTTTCATACAACAACAAATACGTTTCCATCTGGCGCTTGAATAATTGCCTGTGCGTATCCATTGAACTTCAGGAACACGTCTAAAAAAGAACTAATGATTTACTATGAGTAATTAATCAAGGTGATTTAAAATGGCACTTGTTTATAAGAAGATTCGGGTCAGCAATCCAGGTGAATATCTTGCTTATTGAATTTGACTGAATATATGAGTAAAAAAAGCGCGGCCAAAACATATAAAAATGAGAAGATCATTAACGCACTCATAACTGGATAATGTTTAGCAGAGTAGATAAAAAAATCGAGTTGCGAAATTTGCTTGGGGCTGGTGATGGTATCAATTCCATTTAGGAGTTTTGAAAATGTAGCGGTATAGTTCCAATCAAATCGATCTGAAACAAGCTCGCTTCCTTGATACCAATTGACAGCGGTTAAAAACAGAAAAACCATGAAAGATAATCCAAGCTGTACAACTAAAAGCATCCCTTTCAATGTTGTAGACCTCCAAATCTATGAACATGGAAAAAACTAAATAATATATTACCATAATATAGGGTATTTGGACAATTTCTCTTTCTTGATAAAAGCGAAAGTCTATTTTTTTGTTTGTTTTTGGCTTATAATACCTGATGATGGAAAAAGAGTTCGAGTTTATAGAGTGGAGAACTACTATTTGCCATTTTACTTTTGTACTTTGGCGAACACCCGGTAGTAAGCTGGGGGACGTACTTTCTTTTCTTTCAATCAAAACATGCAAAGATGCGGACATGTTTAATATCCGGCTGGGCTTTATCTCATTATTTATTTTGCCTTTAAGTAATCATTCCAAGAAAGCGATGATATTCATGAACAAAGAAACCCTAAAATACATACTCACTATTTTCTCAATATGTGCAACCCTTCAGGAAACCGATGATATGAGTATTGCTCATAGCTGGATTTTGACTGAAATCGTACGATTTTTGATTTGCACGGCTGTGTTTTTAATCCTGACATTTCTATTAGATGCTGTTTTTCCAAACAAAAAAGAGTCACATTAATGTGTGGCTCTTTTTACATTATCTGATCAAAAACATCACAAATGAATCAATCATCATGATTAAAAACAGCAAGCAAAAATAAATGAGCGAGTAGACAAACATATCCTTTGCCCACTTCACGTCATCATCCGTTTTGAATCCTTGGATGCTTTTTTTGATCCATATGCCTCCGAGAACCAAGGCAGCTAAGAAATAAAATGGACTGATATGACCAGCGGCGAGAGTAAAAGGAAATAACAGCGTCACTGGCACTAGGACTGCAATATATTGAATCATTTTTACTTTCGTTACATGATTTCCTTTTACAACAGGCAAGAGCGGAACGCCCGCTGCCCGATATTCCTCTTTCCGTCTTATCCCAATCGCCCAAAAATGCGGGGGCTGCCACAGAAACATAATCGCGTACAATAGCACTGCCGTCATACTGATGTCTCCGGTTACGGCACAATACCCCATCAATGGCGGCGCAGCTCCCGGAAAGCTCCCGACAAATGTACTCCACACAGAGGTTCGTTTCACCCATACCGTATAGATGATCGCATAAAAGATAAAGGCGGCCAGTCCGAGAAGGGCAGTTAATGGATTGAGGGAATACAGCATCACAAGACCGGTGATTCCTAATACGGAGCCATACGTTAAGATCATGGCTGGCGGCATTTTCCCTGTGACTGAGGCCCTGCTGCGGGTGCGCGCCATTTTTGCGTCCATATGGCGGTCAAAATAATTGTTATAGACAGTCCCGGAAGCCATAACAAACGCGGTTCCAAACATTGCTGTCACCATTGTCATCAAAAAAGCCATTCCTGTTAATGGTTTGTCTGCGCTGGCAAACGCAATCCAAAATCCGCCGAAGGCAGCTATCGAGTTTGATATGATAATGCCGGGTTTTGCAAGTTTGATAAAATCGTAAGCTGTTACCCGGTTAGAAGGTTTTATGTATGTCGTTTCAGATATAGCTGCAGAATCTCTTGTATTCTCCAAAAATAGACGCCTCCCCCAAAACTGCATGCTTTTGTTATCGTAACAAGAGGGCTGTGAAATCACAATTATTTCCTATATTTGTCATGATATTGTCATTTTTAAAACAAAAAAATGGGGAGCTGGACTGCCCCCATTTCGGTAAACAAAGCCTAGTATCCTCCGCCGTATCCTCCGCCATATCCGCCGCCGTACCAAGGGTAGTAAGGTGGACGCGGGCGCGGGTAGTAGTAAGGCGGACGCGGATAAAACGGGTAGAACGGATAAAACGGTCTTGGATAATAATAAGGCGGATAAAATGGCGGTCTCGGGCGCGGATAATAATAAGGCTGTCTTTCATCATAAGGTGTAATTTGTTCAAACGACTGTTCATTCAAAGGATAATCCAAGAGGAAAACCTCCCTAACTTTTTTATTCTGTTTACCATATTCTAGATGTTTTAGTTGGGTGTATGTACATTTGTGAAATCGTTTATTTTTTTATGATGAAATCCCTTAAAAAGGATTGACAAGAACTTTTAAATCTCATAGTATTACAAATATAAAATAAATGTTACTTTAATGTTACAGAAATATTTCTAAAAAGATACGATTCTAACATTGATGCAAGATAAATCGAAACGGTTACGAAAGAAGGAATTGGGTTGTTGGCAAAAAGAATCAAGTGGTTTCATGTATTAATTGCAGTTGTATGTGTGGCGGGCCTTATCGGCTTTTTCCATAATTCATTACAAAAAGAAACGGTTATGAATAAAGTAAAAACTGATTCTCAGTATGGGAATGTGGAAATCGCAACGCTTGTGAATGACGGGAAAACTTTCAATTACGCGGTCAACTATCCTGTTTTCAAAAATAAAAAAATAGATGGGGTATTAAAGAGTTTCGCAGAGAAAGAGGTTCGCCAATTTCAGAAGGAAACAAAAGGCGTCGATCAGGAGCATACGAAAAAACGCAACGAATTAAATGTTGATTATAAAATTGTCCATTATGCCAAGCAGACAGTAGCGATTGTATTTAATGAATATAAATATATCGGCGGTGCACACGGGCAAACCGTGAAAAAAACGTTTAACTATGATTTTAGTAAGCAAGCTTTTCTTTCGATTGATGATATATTCAAGGAGGACGCTGACTATTTACATAAGCTTTCGTTAATCGCTTATCATGAGCTGAAAAAAGATAAGGACATTGCTGCCGACGATGCGCTGTTAAGAGAAGGAACGGCACCGAAAAAAGAAAATTTCAGCCGCTTTGCCATCAAGGAAGATTATATCGAATTTTATTTTGATACATATCAGGTCGCAGCAGGCTATCTTGGAGAGCAATCGATTGCCATTAAAAAAAGCCTTTTGAAAGACAGCTTGAAAGAACAATATATGGATAAAGCAAAAAACAAAAATAAAATCAAAGAACAGAAGCCGAAGCATGAAGTGATTTCATTGCCCAAAGAGGAAACAATTGATCCAAATCAAAAAGTCATTGCGCTTACTTTCGATGACGGCCCGAATCCTGCGACAACAAATCAGATTTTGGACTCCTTGAAGAAATATAAGGGACATGCCACGTTTTTTGTTCTGGGGAGCAGGGTGCAATATTATCCGGAAACACTTAAAAGAATGCTGAAAGAAGGAAATGAGGTGGGGAACCATTCATGGAGCCATCCGCTTCTCACAAGGCTTTCAGTGAAAGAAGCGTTAAAGCAGATCAATGACACGCAAAATATCATTGAAAAAATAAGCGGATACCGCCCGACGCTTGTAAGACCTCCATACGGCGGCATTAATGATGAACTGCGGAGTCAATTGAAAATGGATGTCGCGTTATGGGATGTTGATCCGGAAGATTGGAAAGACCGTAACAAAAAAACAATCGTTGACCGTGTCATGAGTCAGGCGGGAGATGGAAGAACCATCTTGATTCACGACATCTACCGCACCTCTGCTGATGCGGCTGATGAAATTATCAAAAAGCTCACCGATCAAGGCTATCAATTGGTGACGGCCTCTCAGCTTGAAGAGGTTAAAAAACAAAGAGAAGCGAATTAATACGAAAAGGCTGCCGCGGATATTGCCCGTTTGGCAGCCTTTTTTCTTTTTAATAAGATCCTGTGGTGGCCCAAACATTCAGGTTCGGTCCTGAATACTTGCCGAAAGCGTAAGAAGTTCTTGGGTCTAAATCATATACCATCGGTGTATAACAAGATTTTTGGCCGGCTACAGCTTTTCCGTTTCCGCCTGCAGAATCACAGTTATATCTCTTTCCGTCCGTGTTTCGGGTAATCTCCGCGTTTGCTTCAAAGCCTGTCGTCAATGTGTTATTCATCGTGATTTTTGCCCAAGCCGTTTTACATGTACTGCTGAATTTGAGCTCGACCACCCCGATGACTTGATTGCTGGCATTCACTAAATTTGAGGATTTTTTTGTGGAGCCGCTGGACGCACAATCATTGTAATAAGGGCTTTTTCCATCGTAGGCATGGGTTTCTGCATTGGCGGGTGCTCCTTTGAAGGCAAAAACAAATACTACTGCGAATAACACCAATGAAGCTTTCGTAAACAGTCTTTTCATGTTCTTTATTACCTCCTTAATATGGCAAACAATAAATCATACGGAGGAACAATCAAAACATGCATGCTTTTTTGTGAACAATAAAGGCGGCCTGGAGGATGGAGTTCTTGGCCGCCTTTGGTGAGATATTAAGCTTTTACATCAATGGTTTGTCCGAGCGTCGGATGCTGAATCATCTTTAAGGTTTGATCGGCATTTTGCTTGGCGGTGTCCATCACTTTTTTCGTTAAAGCGACATCAACATTTTGGGCAAGGGATGCTTGATGCATCGCAACTGATAAAGCAGGAATATCCATCGTTCCACCTCCTATGCCTTACCTATCGGCGGCTTTGTATCATTTTACAGTGAAAAATGGCTTAATTTTCGCTGTTGACCCTTACGCTGCGGCATATCGTATGTTTTTGGACAAGGAGGGAATCAGGATGAATCTTGTAATGGAAAAGACCATTGAGCAATACGAAAAGCTGTTTTTAATGGATGAACAGAAAAGAGAGGATGAATTTCGGTATACGATGATGAGGCCGTTTGAAAAGATGTGGGGCGCCATCCAAGTTCCGCTGAAAGCAAAGGAGCCAAACGGCTATGATGTAATGATGGCTGTGAAAATGCTTGGTTATTTGGATATCCGTGATGCTGAAATCGGGCAGAAAGCACTGCAAATACTGAAAGAATCACATGCTGCAGAGACAGCTGAAACTGCGCTTCGGCAATGTATCCGTTTTGCTGAGCGCAAGCAGCTGCGGGTGAATGCCGGCGAGATCAAATTCGGCCTTTATATCGCTGATCCCAATAAGCTTCAGCTGCAAAAAGGCTACTGCGGGTTTGGCGGGATACCTGGCTTTATTCATGTATGGATTGATCCGAACAATTATAACCTGCCGAGGCTCCCCTCTATCATTGCTCATGAGTTTCATCATAATTTGCGGTTTTCGTATGTTGATTTTCATCACGGCTCTGTGAGTGTCGGGGATTATCTCGTGATTGAAGGATTGGCTGAGTCATTTGCCAGAGAGCTGTTTGGCGTGGAGCAATTGGGTCCTTGGGTAACACGTTTTGATCAAGAAGATTTGCAGTATTCCATTGAAGTGATCAATGAGGTGCTGGATGTGAAAGGTTTTTCGGAAGTCAGCCGTTATATGTTTGGTGATCCAATTGCTAAAGAGCAGGGCTTTGAGCCTGCTGGTTTATCGGCTTTTGCGGGTTATGCTGTTGGCTATCATGCCGTTCAGTCATTTATGGATCAACAGCAAGTCACGATAAACGAGGCCACACTCCTGGATGCGGAGATCATTCTTTCACAGTGCGGGCTGTTTTCCAAATGAAAAAAGCGTCACATATTGCGGCGCTTTTTGATTTCCAGAACCAGCAGTTCTATGGCGGCACAGGCGGTAATTCCGACTGTATACGCTCCGATATCGCTCCATAAAAATCCGTATCCCAGAACAAGACCGCCAAGAGAAGTGTCTCTGATCCGATCGATCCATTCGGCGTGATACAGCTGGCTGATTTCAATGATAAAACAGAAAATAAGACTGATAATGCCCGTCATCATTGTCTTCAGTTTTTGAAATAGAAACCCGCATCCCGTAAAGATCATGGCGGCCCACAGCGAGTCTCCGAGATAAGGATTGACGGCATCAGGAAGAACACTGGAGAATGCTCTTGATCCCAGCCCCAGCCCGATGATCAGTAAGGTGAAAGCTGCATATATCCATCGATTTCGCTTCATTGAAAATTGATACCCCGTCTCCAATTGATCTCCCATGTATTGTAAGGAATATATCTTTTATTTGTCCAATAAAAAAGCGGCCGAGCAGCCGCATGATGGTTTTATTTTGCTTTTAGGTTTACATGGTCAGCGGTCTGGTCCGTGCCTATTACAAAATGGAGTTCATATCGGCCTGTGTCATATACATAATCGATTTCATCAGTAAACGGGACGGTTAATACTCGATTCGCGGGGCCTATTTCATTTTGCAGCACTTCCGGCGTAACCCCGCCTAAATTCAGCTGCCGTTCGACCCCGGTCCCAAAGTAGCGGATTTCTGAAATCGTCATGTCTTTATGATAGGAAAATCCGTAGCCTGGCTGGCCCATATTCCAGTGATATAAATCAAACCGATTGTCTCCTCCAGATGGTCGTTCCGGTTCCCCTAGTGCAGCGTGGACATCGCCTTTCGTGCTTTTGTTAACGGTAAGGCCTTGCACCTGCTGAGGCATTTCTCCTGTGTAGGCGGTGCTGTAGAGATTTTTGACAAGCTCGGCGGCTGATTGGTTTGTGTTTTCAGAGAGCGTGTTTGTTTGAGTTACGCCCTTTGCCGGTGTTGAAAAGGACGCCGCTCCCAAGCCGGAAAGTGTGCCTGTCAGTACGGCTGCCGCGGTTAGAACAGACATTGTTTTTTTCATGTCGATCCCTCCTTTATCATCTACCATCTCGTTTCCCGGTGTTTATGCAATAAAACATGTGGGTGCGCTTTGTATGTTTTGCTGAGTCCTTGTAGGGGAACTGAAATGGGTAATTCGGTATATACAAGCAAGAAAGGGGAATGGAGATGGCTGACAAGAAAAACATCACAATAAACGGCGTTGAAATGGAGGCGTCCGAGGAACAGACGGTGCTGCAGTTTTTGAATAACAGTTCAATTGAAGTCCCGCAAGTTTGCTATCATCCAAGCTTAGGGCCGATTGAAACATGCGATACGTGCATTGTCAGCATCAATGGTGAGCTGAAAAGATCGTGCTCAGCTGAATTAAAGGATGGGGACGTCATTGATACGCTTTCGCCTGATGTGAAAAAAGCGCAGGTCATCGGGATGGACAAGATTTTATATAATCATGAGCTTTATTGTACAGTTTGCGATTACAACAACGGGGGATGCGAAATACATAATACGGTGAAGGAAATGAAAATCAATCACCAAAGCATCCCGTTTGATCATAAACCTTACCATAAGGATGAATCCCATCCGTTTTACCGGTACGATCCGGATCAATGTATTTTGTGCGGCCGCTGTGTCGAAGCGTGCCAGGACGTTCAGGTAACTGAAACATTGACCATTGATTGGGAACGGAAGCGCCCGCGCGTTATTTGGGATAATGATGTGCCGATCAATGAGTCGTCGTGTGTATCATGCGGCCACTGTTCAACTGTCTGTCCGTGTAACGCGATGATGGAAAAAGGAATGGAAGGGGAAGCCGGATATTTAACAGGCATTGATAACGAAACGCTCCGTCCGATGATCGAGATTACAAAAGGCGTAGAGACAGGTTACGGCTCGATTCTCGCCATTTCTGATATGGAATCCGCCATGCGTGATGAACGAATCAAGAAAACGAAAACCGTCTGCACCTATTGCGGTGTAGGGTGCAGCTTTGATGTCTGGACAAAGGGCAGAGACATTCTGAAAGTCGAGCCGCAGGAGGAAGCGCCAGCCAACGGCATTTCTACCTGTGTAAAAGGGAAGTTCGGCTGGGATTTCGTGAACAGCGAGGAACGCCTGACAAAGCCGCTGATCCGCGAAGGCGACCGTTTCCGTGAAGCGGAGTGGGAGGAAGCGTTATCGCTGATCGCCAGCAAGTTCACGGATTTAAAAGAAGAGTTTGGCCCGGATTCACTCGCTTTTATTACATCTTCTAAATGTACAAATGAAGAATCCTATCTCATGCAAAAGCTGGCCAGAGGGATCATCGGCACAAATAATGTGGACAACTGCTCGCGCTATTGCCAATCTCCTGCGACTGCCGGCCTGTTCCGGACGGTCGGCTATGGCGGTGACTCAGGGTCAATTACAGATATCGCCCAAGCGGATCTTGTGTTGATTATCGGTTCGAACACGTCAGAGTCGCATCCGGTCTTGTCCACACGCATTAAACGGGCTCATAAGCTGAGAGGGCAGAAAGTAATCGTAGCGGATATCAGAAAACACGAAATGGCAGAGCGCTCTGATTTATTTGTTCAGCCGCGTGCCGGATCAGATATCGTCTGGCTGAATGCCATCGCCAAATATTTAATTGAAAACGGCAAGGCCGATGAACGCTTTTTGCGGGAAAAAGTGAACGGACGGGATGAATATGTAAGAAGCCTGGCACCATATACCCTTGAATATGCCGAGGAGAAAACCGGAATTGATCAAGAAACGCTTATCCAAATGGCGGAGATGATTGGCCAAGCTGACAGTGTGTGCGCATTGTGGGCAATGGGCGTGACACAGCATATTGGCGGAAGCGACACGAGCACCGCAATCTCTAATCTGCTGCTTGTGACAGGAAACTACGGGAAACCGGGAGCAGGTTCTTACCCATTGCGCGGCCATAACAACGTGCAGGGAGCAAGTGACTTCGGAAGCATGCCTGACAGACTGCCGGGCTATGAAAAAGTAACGGACGAACAAGTCCGCCAAAAATACGAGCGGGCGTGGGGTGTGCCGCTGCCGAAGGAGCCGGGCATGACCAACCACGAAATGATCGAAAAAATCCATTCCGGCCAGCTGAAAGCGATGTATGTAAAAGGTGAAGAAATGGGCCTGGTCGATTCCAATATCAATCATGTACACTCCGCATATGAAAAGCTTGATTTCTTTGTGGTGCAGGATATTTTCCTTTCACGTACAGCCGAGTTTGCTGATGTTGTTCTTCCTGCGAGCCCGAGCCTTGAAAAAGAGGGCACCTTTACTAATACAGAACGCCGTATTCAGCGGCTGTATCAGGTGTTTGAACCGCTGGGCGAATCAAAGCCTGACTGGCAGATTATTATGGAGGTTGCCAATAAGCTTGGCGCTGACTGGCACTATGGGCACCCTGGAGACATTATGGAGGAAGCAGCCATGCTGTCGCCGATTTATGCCGGCGTCACCTATGAACGCCTTGAAGGCTACAATTCCCTTCAATGGCCTGTAAACGCTGATGGAAAAGATTCGCCTTTACTCTTTACAGAGCGCTTTCCTTTCCCGGACGGCAAAGCCATTCTCTATCCTGTTCAGTGGACAGAACCTGAAGAATTCGGTGAGGAATATGATATCCATGTCAACAATGGGCGGCTCTTGGAGCATTTTCACGAAGGAAACCTGACCTACAAATCAAAAGGCATTTCGAAGAAAACACCGGAAGTGTTCTTAGAAATTTCTCCTGAGCTTGCGGCGGAACGGGGAATTCAGGACGGAACCCTTGTCAGACTCACATCGCCTTTCGGAAATGTCAAAGTGAAGTGCCTGATAACGGATCGTGTCAAAGGGAAGGAAGTATACCTGCCAATGAACGATTCAGGGGAAGCGGCGATCAACCTGTTAACAGGCAGCCATGCCGATAAGGATACCGATACGCCTGCATACAAAGAAACATCAGCCAAAATGGAAATTTTGAAACACGACGGAACCAATCCGCTTCCTAACATCAATCACCGCAACGGCAATCCGCAGCCGCAAATCGGTGTGCAGGTACAAAAGAAATGGGCGCGGAAGGATTATATTTTTCCTGGCGACGCAGTGAAAAGGGGGATCGGACATAATGGCTAAAGCGATTAAACGAATTCAAAAAATCGAGGTAACCGAAGAGGATCAGCGAAAGCGTGATATGAAAGAAATTGAAGATGCATTAGTCGAAAATAAGGAAGCCATTCTTGAAACGATGCAAATGCTCGGCCACATGAACGAGCGCGGCGTCCTTCCATTGCTCCGCGGCCTTTTTGGCCAAGGAGATAAAGTCCTTGATATCCTAGTGAAAAAGGCAGATACAGAGGAAACGGCCAATACGCTGAAAAATCTGCTTCTTCTGTTTGGAACGCTCGGCATGCTGGACGTAAAACAGCTGGAGCCTCTCATTTTGAAAGTGAATGCGGGTGTGGCTAACGCGGTGGAACAGAAGAACAGCGAAGAGAAAACAGGTTATTTTGATATCATCCGCTCGCTCAAAGACCCGGAAATCAACAAAGCAGTTACGCTGCTCTTCTCCTTTTTGAAAGGAATGGGACAAGATACAAAGGAGCTGGAACGCACGACGCAGCCTCCGGAGCACCAAAAACATCATCAGGAGCCCAGAGAGAAAAGGGAAATGAATAAGCGAGATTGATTACCTGCCCGAGCCGGCTGCTGCCAGCTCGGGATTTTTTTTTTATATGTTGAGGTCTAATGACCTAGTAAAAAATGTTCAAATACTAGAAAGAAGTAAGTTTGTAATAAATGAAATAGAAAAAATGGTACTTTATTACCTGTTAATAAAAGGAAAAACCTGATTATAATAGAAATCGATTACTTTAGATGGGGGAACAGTAATGAAAAAAGTCTTATTGCTATTATTTGTCCTGACGATCGGGTTTGCGCTTTCCGCGTGCAGCCAATCGAGCGATGCGTCAGAAAAGGAAAAACCGAAAGAAAAAACGCAAGAAGAGCTTGAAAAGGAGCTTGATAAGGAACTGAAAAAAGGCGGTGAGCCGAAGATCAAAAAAGATGATCAAATACATAAAATAGGAGAAACAATTAAAGTAAATGATATTAATTTTACGGTGAATAAAGTGGATCGTGAACAGAATGGCCAATATGGAGATTTGGGTGGAAAAGAATCTGATAAAATAAAAACAGTAAAAGGTGATGAAGAGCGGTTAATTATAGAAGTGACCCTGGAATACGTTGGAAAAGGTTCAATGGAATACAGCCGATTAGGATTAGATCTGAAAGACAGGAAGAATAAATCAGTTCGTTCTGTCATTTCTTTAGAAGATAAAGGAAAAATGTTTTTGGGGGGAAATCTGGCGTCTGGAAAAAAGGTGACAGGAGTAGTTAGTTATGTAATACCTAAAGGGGAACAGAAAAATTACACATTAGTGTATAACCCTTTTTTAACAGATACTAGAAGTGATAGAATTGAAGAAAGCGCAAAATACAATATAGATTATTTGATAAAATTAGATAAATAACATTAAAAAAAGCACGTTTTCATCAGGGGGAAAACGTGCTTTTTTTATAGTGACAAATAACGTGAAAGGATGAGTGATAAAAGTGCAAACCAATTGGCTGAAACGGGCACAGCGGATTCAGGCGATCGCACAGGCAGGGCTTGCTTTTTCCAAGGATGTGTATGATAGGGAAAGATACGAAGAGCTGATGAAGCTCAGCGTAGAGATGATGGCGGATTACTCGCAGACGGAAATTGAAGTCATCACTGATTTATGGAAGGGCGAGAAAGGCTATCCGACACCGAAAGCGGATGTTCGCGGAGCAGTATTTCGAGAGAATCAGATTTTGCTTGTCCGGGAGAAGCACGATGAGCTGTGGTCGCTGCCGGGCGGGTTTTGCGAGATTGGTTTATCACCGGCAGAAAACGTGATCAAGGAAATCAAAGAAGAGTCGGGGTACGATACAGAACCGTCTCGATTGCTGGCCGTGCTGGACAGCCATAAGCATCCTCATCCGCCTCAGCCGTATCATTACTATAAGATATTCATTGAATGCAGCATAACAGGCGATCAGGGGGAAATAGGAATTGAGACGAATCACGCCGCTTTTTTTCCTGAAGACAGGCTCCCGCCGCTTTCTCCAAAACGAAACACACCTTCACAGCTCAGCATGCTATTTGACTTTTTGCGCCATCCGGACAAGAAAACGATATTTGACTAACAAAGAAAGAGCCTGGAAGGCTCTTTCTTTGTTATAGCGCAATATGTTTTTCACTGGAGAGTTTCAGAAGAGTCAAAATAGAATCGGCTTGTTTATGGCCGAGTTTTTGCTTTAATTTGTTTTCTTCAACTAATCGGCTGCCGTAAATCTCGACAGAGGCTTTGTCAACGACAGTATGCCAGTTTTCCTGCTTTTTTCCCTCAACAAGCGGTTTTTCATGTCTCTCAGAAAAAGAGAACACAAACAATACAAATGCAAGTGAAAGTAGGATGCCGACAACTTGTTTTTTGAAATTGGTCTGTGCTGCCATGTTGTTCTCTCCTTCACCTTTTACCTTCTATTTAATCATAGAATCAGCTTGGTTTATATAATGGGAAAGTCATTTTTGGGGTTAGTGCTATTGGTTGAGAATAGGGGGTGTTTTCTGTCGGAGTGTGTGCAATTGAATGCATAGTGAATTTACATGCTTATGTCTAAGGTCACGTTGTGAGCCAAAGCGGCAGTGCTGAATAGAAAAAAATTGAAAGAT
This sequence comes from Bacillus sp. G16, assembly GCF_021282335.1. Classification (NCBI taxonomy): domain Bacteria; kingdom Bacillati; phylum Bacillota; class Bacilli; order Caryophanales; family Bacillaceae; genus Bacillus; species Bacillus sp. G16. The sequence goes on from NZ_JAJSOZ010000007.1 coordinate 61,702, forward strand.
TATGGTAAGATGAACGAAATTCGAGGGGGAATATATGATGCCTGCATCGGACATCATGATCGCCTGCCTGCTGTTATCCAATCTGTCTATACTTGATTGTCCCTCTCTTTTTCGAAAGCGGGAGGTGAAGAAGAGCGTCAATTGCTGAATTCTTTCAAGGGGAGTGACAATACGTGAATGTGTTAAACCGCCGGCAATCCTTGCAGCGAGCGCTGCTCAATGGAAAAAACAAACAGGATGCGTATCATCCGTTTACGTGGTACGAATCGATGAGAAAGGATGCGCCTGTTTCCTTTGATGAAGATAACCAAGTGTGGAGCGTTTTTCTTTATGATGATGTCAAAAAAGTCATTGGGGATAAAGAGGTGTTTTCCAGTTATATGCCGCAGCAGTCAAGCTCTATCGGGAATTCCATTATTAATATGGACCCGCCAAGGCATACGCAAATCCGTTCTGGAGTGAATAAAGCCTTCACACCGCGTGTAATGAAGCAATGGGAACCGAGAATTCAGGAAATCACAGATGAACTGATTCAAAAATTTCAAGGGCGAAGTGAGTTTGACCTTGTTCACGATTTTTCATACCCGCTTCCGGTTATCGTGATATCTGAGCTGCTGGGAGTGCCTTCGGAGCATATGGATCAGTTTAAAGCATGGTCTGATCTTCTGGTCAGCACACCGAAGGATAAAAGTGAAGAAGCTGAAAAAGCCTTTTTGGAAGAACGAAACAAGTGCGAGGAAGAACTGGCCGCGTTTTTTGCCGGCATCATAGAAGAAAAGCGAAACAAACCGGCACAGGACATCATTTCAATTTTAGTAAAAGCGGAAGAAACAGGCGAGAAGCTGTCCGGAGAAGGGCTGATTCCATTTTGAACGCTGCTGCTGGTAGCTGGGAATGAAACCACCACAAACCTGATTTCAAATGCAATGTACAGCATATTAGAAACGCCGGATAGATACCTGAACTGCGCAGCCATCTTGAACTGATGCCTCAGGCAGTCGAGGAGGCCCTGCTTTCAGGGCGCCTGCCCCGGTTTTGAGGCGCATTGCCAAACGGGATACGGAGATCGGGGGGCACCTGATTAAAGAAGGAGATATGGTTCTGGCTTTTGTGGCATCAGCAAATCGTGATGAAGCGAAGTTTGACAGGCCGCACATGTTTGATATCCGTCGCCATCCCAATTCGCACATCGCGTTTGGCCACGGCATCCATTTTTGTCTTGGGGCACCGCTTGCCCGTCTTGAAGCAAATATCGCGTTAACATCTTTGATTTCTGCTTTCTCTCATATGGAATGCGTCAGTATCACTCCGATTGAAAACAGCGTGATATACGGATTAAAGAGCTTCCGTGTCAAAATTTAATAAAAAAGGAGACTGGTGATTCATGAAAAAGCACCATATTTCGATTATCAATATTCCGGCGTACGGGCATGTCAATCCTACGCTTGCATTAGTGGAGAGGCTTTGTGAGAAAGGGCACCGTGTCACGTATGCGACGACTGAGGAGTTCGCGCCTGCTGTTCAGCAAGCAGGTGCAGAAGCATTGATCTATCATACATCCTTGAATATTGATCCTAAGCAAATCAGGGAGATGATGGAAAAGAATGAGACGACGCTCAGTCTTTTGAAAGAATCACTCAGCATTCTGCCGCAGCTTGAGGATTTATATCAGGATGATCAGCCTGATCTGGTTATCTATGATTTTATCGCCCTGGCGGGAAAATTATTTGCCGATAAGCTTAATGTGCCGGTCATCAAGCTCTGTTCATCATATGCCCAAAATGAATCCTTTCAGCTCGGAAGTGAAGACATGCTGAAAAAAATAAGAGAAGCAGAGGGTGAATTTAAAGCCTACTTGGAGCAAGAGCAATTGCCGGCTGTTTCATTTGAACAATTAGCTGTGCCGGAAGCATTAAATATTGTCTTTATGCCGAAGTCCTTTCAGATTCAGCATGAGACGTTTGATGACCGTTTCTGTTTTGTCGGCCCATCCCTTGGAAAACGGACGGAACAAGAAAGCCTGTTGATTGAAAAGGATGATCGCCCGGTTATGCTGATTTCCTTGGGAACGGCGTTTAACGCATGGCCGGAATTTTACAAGATGTGCATCGAGGCATTTAGAGATTCTTCATGGCAAGTGATCATGTCGGTCGGGAAATCGATTGATCCTGAAAGCCTGGGTGATATCCCTGCTCACTTTACCATTCGCCAAAGCGTGCCGCAACTTGAGGTATTGGAGAGAGCTGATTTGTTTATTTCTCATGGCGGAATGAACAGTACGATGGAAGCGATGAATGCAGGTGTGCCGCTTGTCGTTATTCCGCAAATGTATGAGCAGGAGCTCACCGCGAAGCGTGTCGATGATTTAGGGCTCGGCGTTTATTTGCCGAAAGAAGAAGTGACGGTTTCCAGACTGCAGGAAGCGGTGCAGGCGGTAGCAGGTGATCAGGAGGTGCTCAGCCGCGTCAAGAATATGCAAAAGGATGTAAAAGAAGCAGGCGGAGCGGAGCGTGCGGCAGCTGCGATTGAAGCGTTTATGAAAAAATTCGCTGTACCGCAATAAATCACAAAAAACCGAAATCAAAATACGATTTCGGTTTTTTGTTTAAATATTTTTTTTCATCCCGCATCTTCGACATTCTCTAAGAAATTTTCCGCCTTTTACAGAGCTTTTGAACAGTGTGTAATCACAATTGTCGCAGCGCCCGCTGTGGACGTCCGGATATTCATTAAACTCGTAAATGATCGATGTATCGTAACCCTTTGTTTCATATTCTTCTTTTTTTGTTTCCATGATCGATCCTCCGTTCGTAAACGTGTCTGCTGTATATCTTACAGTAAGCTTCCGGCGTATTCAATGGATAGTAGAGGTTTGGATTTATCTTGATTTCTCCCTTTGTATGCGCCACAATAGCTTTATTAAGCTTGTATACATAAAAAGCCTATGCAAAGAGGAGAGAAAACGGGTATGGGAAAAGGATTGCAGGGAAAACGCGTGGCGATCGGGGGCTCCCGAAAAACGGAAGAAATCAGCACGATCATTGAAAAACAGGGCGGAACTCCTGTCATCCGTCCTCTCCAAGGAACGGTTTACTTGGCAGAGAAGCAGGTGGAGCCGGATTTGCGAACATTTGCGGAAGAAAAAGCTGACTGGGTCATTTTCACGACAGGCATTGGCACGGAGACTCTTGTCGATATGGCAGAGAAAATCGGTCTGAAAGATGAGTTTCTGCAGGCGATTCGCCAGGCGAAAGCGGCATGCCGGGGATACAAAACGCTGGCTGCGCTGAAAAAGCTAGGGATCACACCTGAAGCTTCGGATGAAGATGGGACAACAAGAGGCTTAATCCGTTCCTTGGAGCCTCACGACTTTTCAGGAAAAACAGTCATGGTGCAGCTTCATGGCGAAAAAGCGCCGGCCCTCATGGCATTTCTTGAAGAAAAAGGCGCGTCTGTCCTGCCGATTCTGCCTTATCAGCACATTCCGCCGGAGGAGGAAACGGTGGAGCGGTTATGCCGAGAGCTGATAAACAATGAGATCGATGCCGTTTGTTTTACAACGGCAATTCAGGTTCGTTCCCTGTTTGAGTTTGCCAAGGAGCGCGGCTATATCGATGAAGTGAAGACCGTATTCGAAGAGCGCGCCATCGCTGCGGCTGTTGGAAAAGTGACTGCTGAAGCACTGCGGGAAGAAGGCATCACGAGACTGCTTGCTCCAGAGATTGAGCGGATGGGCGCGATGATTATTGAGCTGTCCAAGTATTATGAAGAAAAGGAATAACCCGTACAAAAAGCCGCTCTCCAAGGGAAAGCGGCTTTTGTCTGTCATCCATTCTGCTTCAGCTGCTGATGCGCGGTGAATAATGACGGGTATGTCAGCACGCTTAAGATCACACATGTCAGCGCGGCTGACGCCATCGTTGTAAATACGATTAAGAGCTGAAAGCGTACCGCCTGAATCGGGTCCGCACCGGCTAGAATCTGGCCTGTCATCATGCCAGGAAGCTGAACAAGCCCAAGTGTTTTCTGGCTTTCTAGCGTTGGGATCATACTCATTTTCATCGCAGAAGTAAGAATACGCTGTATAGATTGCTTCGGTGTGCCTCCAAGAGACAATATTAACTGAATTTCTTCTTTACGCACGCCGACTTCAGAGCTGAGCCGGTTTAAAAACAAACTTGCGAGCACCATCGAATTTCCGATGACCATCCCGCTGATTGGGATGACATATCGGGCCGTAAGCGGGATGATATGAAGAGACAGCAGAATTCCCTGCGTCACAATTTCTACAATCGCTAACGCGGCGAACACCCTCCAAAACGAACCGATTGTATTTTTCTTTCGTTTGATGACATTTTGCGCTGCCACTGCCAGCATTAACAGCACCATCAGCAAGATAAAAACAGGATGGTCTCCGCGGAAAATCAGCGACAGTACATAACCGATGATAAGCAGCTGTACCGCGGCCCGGATGGTGGCAATGATCATGTCTTTTTCTACGCCGGCTTTAAAGGATTTTGATAAAAACAAGGCGATCAAAACAAAGATCATCGTTAAAGAGAGGGAAAGGTAATCCATTACCGGGTACCTCCCTTCAAAAACTCTTTGGCTGTTTCATGCTGCGGATTAGAGAAAAATGTTTCAGTTTCTGCGATTTCCAGCAGCCGGCCATCCGCCATAAACCAAATGGTATCGGCTACTCGTTTTGCCTGCTCCATATTATGAGTCACCCACATGACCGTCAGCTTTTTCTCTTGATGCTGCTTTTTGATCAGCTCTTCAACCTCAAGAGCAGAAACCGGGTCCAGGGCCGACGTAATTTCGTCCAACAATAGAATAGAGGAAGGATTTGCGAGTGTTCTGGCTAGTGACAGTCTTTGACGCTGTCCGCCCGATAAATCCTTGGCGCTTCTGTCTAACAGATCTGATGACAGTCCTGTTAGAGAAGCAAGCTCTTCAGGGGAGTATAGCTGGGATTGATGCAGCCTTTGGACCAGACCTAGATTGTCACGCACTGTCCCATCGAGGACGGGAGCCGATTGAAACGCGAGTGCTGCCGTTCGCCTCAGCTTATTGACATTCCATTCCCTGACTTCCTTTCCGTATATTTTTACTTCGCCGTTGTCAGGCGTTCTCATTAAATTGCACATGGAAAGGAGGGTGCTTTTGCCTGATCCGGAAGGGCCTAAAACGGCCACGATTGCGCCCTGTTGAATGTCTCCGGTGATGTCTTGCAATACATCATAAGTTTGTCCATCTTGTTCATAGCTTTTTCTGACTGATTTGAAGGAGATGGCTGGTATGTTTTGTGTTTGATCGTTTGCTTCCATTACATTAATCACCTTTCAGTATAAGTAGGCTGAACCTATATTTAAATATAACGTGAAACAGATGGCTTTTGGTAGCAAAAATAAAGGAGAACAGGCTTTCACCCATTCTCCGGCAGATGCTACGCGGTCAGATTTGACTGTGTTTTCTTTTTCGGTTTTCTCGGCTAATGAAGCGAAGGTATGTAACACCATCCCCGCAATAATAATGAATAAACCGGCAAATGATAAAAGAGATGGGAACACGCCTGACAGCAGAACAATTTCACCAAGCAGCGCGAAAATCACTTCACCTGATTGAGTTGCTTCAACGGCTGCGAGTTTTTGCGGATTGTCTCTTACCATATCAGTGGCCCAGAAAAATAAAACGGTCGCAATGATGCCTGAGCTGACGGCAACGATAAAGGATTGAACAGTTTGTCCCGCTGTCGGAAGGCCATCTGACCACCAGCCGTACCTGCTACTATAAGCCAGAACGGAAGGCTTGCCAAGGTCATTCCCAGCACACGCTGAAATGTATCAAGCCGGCCTCTGTATTCTTCGAGCATTCTCCGGTTTCCTAACGGATAGGCAAAAGCCGCAATAACAACCGGCAGCACACTGAAAAGCAGCATCTTCCCGGAAAGCGATTCTGCATGCTGAAGCTGAATCAGCGCCGCTCCGATCAGGATGATCACGGAAGTGCCAAGTGATACAAGGGGAATCTTTTGCCGAACGAGCTGCGGCGGCCCGCCCGGCATGTCTTTTTTCACAAAGAAAAATGGAGATAAGAGCACACCGGCTACAATTGTGATTTGCCAAGTTCCGGCTACAAGCCACCCGGGACCGTATGCAGCCGCAAATGTGATCGGCGCGTAAAAAAGCACGAAGCCGACAAAGCTCCATTTGATCCAAAAAAACGGCTTTTTCCGCATCTCTTGTAAGAGAGGAGTGAATGTCCCTCTCATGATGACAATCAAACATAAAAACGGCACCATAAAAATAAAGCGCAGCGAAGAGCTCCAAGGCCAGCTGCCTCCGGATAACTCCATCGCTCTGTTTAAAATAAAGGTAACGGCGAAAAAGAGTGAGGCTAATATTCCGATAATGATTGCTTTCATGATATCCCTCATTTTGGCATTATTTTTTATACTAAACTATTCGGTATTATTCAGATCAATGGTATCGTGAGAAAAACATCATGTTTTGCAAACCGCTATGTGTGGAAGACAAAAAATAGGAGGTGACATTGATGGAAGCAAAGATACAGACGTACTTCTTTCAGGATGACGGCAGGATTCCGAACCACCCTGATTTTCCGCTCGTTGTGTATCAAAACGTGTTCAGGGACACCAAGCAGGCAGAGCGGATCATCAACAGGCATGGCTGGTCAAACAGCTGGTTAGGGAGTGTTTTTCCATACCATCATTATCACAGCAATACGCATGAAGTGCTGATTGCAGTTCGGGGAGAGGCTGTGATTCAGTTCGGGGGAGAAAAAGGGGCTGCCATTCCTTTCAAATCCGGCGGCGCAGTCGTGATTCCAGCCGGAGTCGGCCATAAAAAGCTAAGCGCAAGCTCCGATTTTACCGTCATTGGCGCTTATCCGGGAGGCGTTCAGTATGATATGAAGACGGGAGAGCCGAATGAACGGGAGGAAGCGGTGAAACAGATCAAGCAGGTCTCATTGCCGGCGAATGACCCGATCACAGGAAAAAGAGCTCCTCTTTTGGAAATATGGGTAAAGTGAAGGGGAGAAATTGATGGATTGTCAATAACTAGTGCCGGAGAAATGTTATGACACGGGCTCCAAATAAATTAATTTCATAATCGAAGCAATTCACGTTCAAATTTTGTTCAAAAAGTGTTATCATATAGAAGGTAATCGAATTGGAGTTTTTTGTGTTTGCTATTTTCAGAGAGAGTAAAGGATTTTTGACTTATTCAATTGTTTATTTTTGAGATAAAAATAATACTGAATATGGCAAGATGAAAAACTGGGTAGTAAACATTTATTTTTGTAAATGATTGTGCATGAATTCACAATCCTTATTCTTATGCCTTCAAGCATGAGACCAGGGAGAGGCACTACCCTTTCCAAAAAAATCAGCAAACTGCTTATAGTAAAGGAGAATTGGATATGCCAGAAACAATCGATCAAACAAATGCGTCTGTCAGCCAAAGCCAGCAAGATCTTATTGATCAGCTGTTAAAGCCAGAAGTTCAAGAATCACTGACCGTTTTAGTTGACCAGCTTCCAAAGCTGACTGAGTTAGTGAATATTTTAACGAAGTCTTATGATTTCGCTCAATCTGTAGCAACTGACGAAGTGTTAAAAAGCGACACAGTCGGTGCGATCACTGAAATTCTTGAGCCTGTAAAAGAAACAGCGAAAGAAGTAGCTGCGACTGCAATCGAAGCGAAAGACCGCGCGGATGCAAGCAACGAAACAATTGGTCTTTTCGGCCTGTTGCGTATGCTGAAAGATCCTCAAGCTCAAAAGCTGTTCCGTTTTGCTAACAGCTACCTTGAAGTCATGAACGAACGCGAAAACCAAAAATAATCTCAGATTCAAATTGATATAAAGGACGGAGGATATACGATGTCAAAACATATTGTCATTCTAGGCGCTGGTTATGGCGGAGTTCTTTCTGCTCTAACAGTTCGCAAACATTACACAAAAGAACAAGCACGCGTGACAGTGGTAAACAAATACCCAACTCACCAAATCATTACGGAATTACACCGTCTTGCAGCAGGCAACGTGTCTGAAAAAGCGGTTGCAATGCCACTAGAAAAACTTTTCAAAGGCAAAGACATTGATCTTAAAATCGCGGAAGTAAGCTCTTTCTCTGTTGATAAAAAAGAAGTTGCGCTTGCTGACGGTTCTACATTATCTTACGATGCGCTTGTTGTAGGTCTTGGTTCTGTAACGGCTTACTTCGGCATCCCAGGTCTTGAAGAAAACAGCATGGTATTGAAATCTGCTGCTGATGCAAACAAAGTCTTCCAACATGTTGAAGATCGTGTGCGCGAGTACTCTAAAACGAAAAACGAAGCAGATGCAACAATCCTTATCGGCGGAGGCGGCTTAACAGGTGTTGAGCTTGTCGGTGAGCTTGCTGACATCATGCCGAACCTTGCGAAAAAATACGGCGTAGACCATAAAGAAATCAAATTGAAACTGGTTGAAGCAGGTCCGAAAATCCTTCCTGTTCTTCCGGATGATCTTATCGAACGTGCGACTGCAAGCCTTGAAAAACGCGGCGTTGAGTTCTTAACAGGTCTTCCTGTTACAAATGTAGAAGGAAACGTAATTGATCTGAAAGACGGATCAAAAGTTGTTGCCAACACATTTGTTTGGACTGGCGGCGTTCAAGGTAACCCATTAGTCGGTGAATCAGGTCTTGAAGTGAACCGCGGACGTGCGACAGTAAATGACTTCCTGCAATCTACATCTCATGAAGATGTATTCGTTGCCGGTGACAGCGCAGTTTACTTCGCTCCAGACGGCCGTCCATATCCGCCAACTGCACAAATCGCATGGCAAATGGGTGAGCTGATCGGTTACAACCTATTCGCTTATTTAGAAGGCAAAACGCTTGAAACATTCAAGCCAGTAAACTCTGGTACACTTGCAAGTCTTGGACGCAAAGACGCAGTTGCCATTATTGGTGCAAATTCTACACCGCTTAAAGGTCTTCCTGCTTCCTTGATGAAAGAAGCAAGTAACGTACGCTACTTAACACACATCAAAGGACTTTTCAGCTTAGCTTACTAATCCTTTTTTGGACTCGGACATTGCCAAAAGCGTTCCTTTCGGGATGCTTTCCGGCAATGTCTTTTTTTCGTTTGTTTGCTAACGTTAACATTTCATTTTCAAAAAAGAGATTGATCCCAGAGGAATATAAAGGTAAAATAAAACCAAATCAAAATGTTAACGTTAACATTTTGAAATAGAATGAAAGACGGTGAGGACATGGAACCCTTTATGGGCGAAAATTTTTTGTTGAAAAATGAAACCGCTGTCAGCCTCTATCACAATTATGCGAAAGGCATGCCGATTATTGATTACCACTGCCACTTAAGTCCGAAAGAAATCTATGAAAATAAGACATTTCAAAACATCACGGAAGCCTGGCTGTATGGAGACCATTACAAATGGCGCATCATGAGAGCCAATGGGATTGTAGAGACATACATTACAGGCGATGGGACTGATGAAGAGAAATTTATGGCTTGGGCGAAAACCGTGCCGATGGCGATCGGCAATCCGCTCTACAATTGGACTCACTTAGAACTGCAGCGTTTTTTTGGAATTTATGAGATTTTGAATGAGCAATCCGCGCCGGCTATATGGGAACGGGCGAATGAACTGCTTCAAGGAGATGGCTTCGGCGCAAGGGATTTGATCGTGAAATCAAATGTAAAGGTCGTTTGCACAACTGATGACCCTGTCGATTCTCTTGAATACCATCTATTATTAAAAGAAGAGAAAGATTTTCCTGTCAGCGTGCTGCCTGGATTTCGGCCGGATAAGGGACTTGAGATCAATCGTGAAGGTTTTCCTCATTGGGTGCAGGCACTTGAAGATGCAGCAGCCATTTCGATCACAACTTATGACGAGTTTCTAAAGGCGTTAGAAAAACGGGTGCGATTCTTCCACTCAGTCGGCGGCAGAGTGTCTGATCATGCGATAGATTCAATGGTATTTGCCGAAACGACAAAAGAGGAAGCGGGACGGATTTTTTCTGACAGATTACAAGGAACAGGTGTTTCTTATGAAGATGAGAAGAAATTTAAGACGTATACGCTTCAGTTTCTTTGCGGTTTGTATGCGGAGCTCGATTGGGCGATGCAGTTTCATATCAACGCTTTAAGAAACACGAATACAAAAATGATGAAGAGGCTCGGACCTGATACAGGCTATGATTCTATGAATGATGAAGAAATTGCCAAGCCTTTATACAAGCTGCTGAACTCAGTTGAGTTGAAGAACCATCTGCCGAAAACGATTTTATATTCACTTAATCCAAACGATAACTATGTCATCGCCAGCATGATCAACAGTTTTCAGGACGGTGTTACCCCGGGAAAAATACAATTCGGCACAGCCTGGTGGTTTAACGATACAAAAGACGGGATGCTGGATCAAATGAAAGCGTTGTCAAATGTCGGGCTTTTCAGCCGCTTTATCGGTATGCTCACCGATTCCAGAAGCTTTCTATCCTATACGCGCCACGAATATTTCAGGCGTATCGTCTGCAATTTGATCGGGGAATGGGTGGAAAACGGCGAAGTGCCGTATGATATGGAGCTTTTGGGAAACATTGTTCAGGGAATTTGCTATGACAATGCGAAACACTACTTTCAATTTCAAGAAGAGAAAGCAAACGTGTAACCAAATGTCCGCTCAGCATCACAATCATGTGTCATCCTGAGCGGACCACTACCCGAAAATTCTTAAGACACAGAGGTGGAAGATGCGAACTGAACTGGCAAATAAGGTTGTGTCGATCGAAACGGAGAAAAGGCTTTCATTGAAAGAGAAAATTTCCTATGGTTTTGGTGATTTTGGCAACGGTTTTATGTTTGATCTCGGCCAGATTTATTTATTGAAGTATTTTACTGATGTAGCGGGAATCCCGGCTGCGATGGCCGGCGGCATTTTTTTAGTCAGCAAGCTGTTTGCGGCGATAACAGATCCGATTGTCGGCTCATCAATTGATTATCGCAAAAATATCGGCAAACGGGGGAAATTCAGGCCTTATCTATTAATCGGCAGCATCGTGCTTGCGGTGCTTACTGTTCTTATTTTTCTGTCTCCTAATGTATCAACGACCGGAAAACTGATTTATGCATATGCATCCTACATGATTTGGGGCATCGGTTATTCATTTGTGAATATTCCGTACGGCTCATTAGGGGCAGCGATGACACAAAATTCTGAGGATCGGACCTCCATTTCGACTTTCCGCCAAATCGGATCACTTGGAGCCTTGTTTATCACAAGTGTTGCCGTGATGCCGCTGCTCGTCAAATTTGATAATCCGAAGGTCGGCTACCCGGTGGTCATGGGCTTGTTCGCCGCACTCGGTGTGCTTTGGTTTTATATTTGCTACCGCAACTGCAAAGAGCGCATTGTCATATCAGAAGCGCCAAAAGAAAAATTAACACTCTCTTCTGTCGTCAAAACATTTATCACGAATAAACCGCTGTTAACCCTTGTCCTGATGACGATTTTTTCAATTTCCGCATACAACATTAAATCCGCCATGCTAGTCTATTTCGCACAATATAATCTGGGCAATGTTGAATTAATGGCTTATATGAACTTTATTATTATCGGTTCTTCCTTTTTGGGCGTCGTATTCCTGCCAAAGCTCGTCAAGATGTTTGGAAAGAAACGAACGGCAATGATCGGCTTCGGCATCAGTGTAGCCGCCGATCTGATCAACTTTATGCTGCCATCAAACGTTTATGTGTTTACGATTCTTGCCAGCATCGCCTTTATCGGAATCAGTATCCCAAATGGCATCACGTGGGCGCTTGTTTCCGATATTATTGACTATGGCGAATGGAAATCCGGTGAACGGAAAGAAGCAACGACATATTCACTTTTTAATTTCTCCAGAAAGCTTGCTCAGTCATTGTCCGGTTTTCTCTCGGGCATCGGTTTGGGGCTTATCGGCTATGTGCCGAATGCAGTCCAGACAGCAAAGGCGCTGATCGGCATCAAAGCGCTTCTGCTTCTGTATCCGGCCATTGCTTTGGCATTAGCGATGATCATTATCGGCTTTCTTTATAAGCTCACAGACCAGCAGCATGCACAGATCGTTCAGGATCTTCATCAAAAGGGCTGACAGTATAATATAAAGAATATTTAAAATAATTTGTAAATAATATGTATATGTAAGGGTTTTCTCTAGGAGGTGCCCAAAGAACTAGAAAGGAAGGAGGCACTTGATTGAAAACGGTAACGATACCGGCTGAAGAAGCAAAGGAACTCGTCCGGCAAAAGCTGACCGGTGCCGGTTTGAATGAACGAGACGCTGAAAAAGTAGCAGATGTCCTCGTGCACGCTGATTTACGCAGCGTACATTCACATGGCGTGCTGCGAACAGAGCACTATGTGAACAGGCTAAGGGCGGGAGGGATCAATCCCGTAGCACATCCTGTTTTTAAAGAGACGGGGCCTGTGACCGGGGTGCTCGATGGTGATGACGGTTTCGGCCACGTGATTTGTGATATGGCAATGGACCGTGCAATTGCCATGGCGAAGAAAAACGGAGTCGGCATGGTGACGGCCGTAAACAGCAGCCATTGCGGAGCGCTAAGCTATTTTGTGCAAAAAGCGGCTGACGAAAAGCTGATCGGAATGGCAATGACGCATACGGACAGTATTGTTGTTCCATTTGGGGGGAGGTCTCCTTTTTTAGGGACAAATCCGATTGCTTACGGTGTCCCGGCTAAGTATAAAAAACCGTTTATCCTGGATATGGCGACTTCCAAAGTGGCTTTTGGGAAGGTTCTGCAGGCCCGTGAAGAGGGCAAAGACATTCCTGAAGGATGGGGAGTCGATGAAAACGGAGAAGCAGTAACTGATCCTGACAAGGTCGTTTCACTTTCAACATTCGGCGGCCCGAAAGGCTACGGACTCTCAATTGTCGTTGATGTGTTTTCCGGGTTGCTGGCGGGCGCGGCTTTTGGGCCTCATATCGCCAAAATGTACAGCGGCCTTGATCAAAAAAGAAAGCTGGGGCATTACGTTTGCGCAATCAATCCGTCCTTTTTTACCGACCGGGATACGTTTTTAGAGCAGATGGATGCCATGCTCGATGAACTGCAGCAGTCACCGCCGGCCGTTGGAGTCGAGAGAGTGTATGTGCCCGGCGAGATCGAGCAGCTGCATGAAGAAAGAAATAAGATACACGGAATATCAATCGCTCGGAGCGTGTATGAATTCTTAAAAAGCAGGTGAGAAAAATGAAAGCGGTTCAAGTGCGAAAAGCGAATGATCTGGTGACAGCGGAGATGAAGAAGCCGGTTCTTTCAAAGGATGATGAAGTGCTCGTAAAAGTCAAGCGAGTCGGGATTTGCGGTTCAGACATGCACATTTATCATGGCACGAATCCGCTCGCCACCCTCCCGAGAGTCATCGGACACGAGGTAACGGGACAAGTCGAGGAAGTTGGTGCGAATGTGCAGAGCCTAAAAGCCGGTGACCACGTTGTGATTGAGCCGATTTCTTATTGCGGAACATGTTACGCCTGCCGCAAAGGGCGCCCGAATGTTTGCGCCAAGCTTTCTGTGTTTGGCGTACATGAGGACGGCGGCATGCGGGAATATATTGTGCTTCCGGAAAGGCAGCTTCACGCGGTCTCAAAGGACTTGCCTTGGGAGGAGGCAGTCATGGCCGAGCCTTACACGATAGGCGCACAGGCAGTGTGGAGAGGCCAGGTGGAAAAAGGAGATACCGTTCTGATCCAGGGAGCGGGGCCCATCGGGATCTGTGTGTTAAAAATGGCAAAGCTGGCGGGCGCTGCCGTCATGATGACTGACTTGAACAACGAGCGGCTGGCATTTGCGAAAGAAAACGGTGCCGACGCTGTCGTGAATGCCCAAGCAGAAAATGTTGCCGAGCGGGTCCGGGAATGGACTGGGAATGAAGGAGCCAATGTGGTCATTGATGCTGTTTGCCTGCCGGCGACTTTTGAGCTTTCAGTTGAGACCGTTTCTCCGGCGGGACATGTGGTTGTGCTTGGATTTGACGAAAGAGCGGCACAGATTTCTCAGCTGCCGATTACAAAAAAAGAAGTCACGATAACCGGATCGAGATTGCAGACCAATCAGTTTCCAAAAGTGGTAGAGCTTTTGAATAAAGGACGGTTAGCGCATAACGGGCTGGTGACCCATACATTTTCAATAGATGACGTCCATCACGCATTTCAGTTTATCAAGGAGCATCCAGATCAAGTACGGAAAGCTGTCATCACGTTTGATTAATCGACTGAATCCGGAGGTGTAAACATGAATATAACATTCCGATGGTATGGCCGAGGCAACGATACAGTCACACTTGGACACGTGAAGCAAATTCCCGGAGTCAAAGGCATCGTCTGGGCTCTCCATCAAAAACCTGTCGGCGACGTGTGGGAAAAAGAAGAAATCAGAGCTGAGACCGAATATATTCAATCCTATGGTTTTCATGCTGAAGTGGTAGAAAGCGTGAATGTTCATGAAGCGATTAAACTCGGAAACGAAGAACGCGGCCGGTATATTGAAAACTACAAACAAACGATCCGCAACCTTGCTGAATACGGCGTGAAAGTCATCTGCTACAATTTTATGCCAGTTTTTGACTGGACACGCACGGATATGTTCCGTCCTCTGGAAGATGGGTCAACCGCTCTGTTTTTTGAAAAGGCCAAGGTGGAAAGCCTTGAGCCCCAAGAGCTGATTCGGACGGTGGAGCAAGCATCTGACATGACACTGCCGGGATGGGAGCCCGAAAAATTAGCTCGGATCAAAGAGCTGTTTGCAGCCTACAGAACGGTTGATGAAGAACAGCTATGGGACAATCTATCATTCTTTTTGCAGGAAATTCTTCCGGTTGCAGAACGTCACGGTGTTCAAATGGCCATTCATCCGGATGACCCGCCATGGCCGATCTTCGGACTGCCGCGCATTATCACAGGGGAGGCAAGCTATAAGAAGCTGCGGGCGATATCAGATTCACCGTCTAATTGCATCACCCTTTGTACAGGTTCAATGGGAGCCAATCCCGCTAACGACATGGTGGAGATCGCTAAGACGTATGCCGGTATTGCTCCATTTTCACATATTCGGAATGTGAAAATTTTTGAGAATGGCGATTTTATTGAAACATCTCATCTGACGAAAGACGGTTCGATCAACATTCAAGGCGTGATGGAAGAGCTGCATAAGCAGGATTACAAAGGATATGTCAGACCGGATCACGGGCGCCATCTTTGGGGCGAGAAATGCCGACCGGGTTATGGCTTATACGATCGGGCCCTTGGCATCATGTATTTGAACGGACTGTGGGACGCATATGAAGCAATGGCAAAAAAAGAGGTGGAAGTATGATTTCGGTGCATGAGAACTTGGCTGGTAAAACGGCTGTCATCACTGGCGGCAGCGGGGTGCTTTGCTCTGCAATGGCCCGGGAGCTTGCCCGTCATGGCATGAAGGTGGCGATATTGAATCGGACGGCTGAAAAAGGCCAAGCTGTCGTGAAGGAGATTAAGGAGGCTGGGGGCACAGCATGCTCTGTTTCTGCGGATGTGCTGGACAGGGGGGCACTGGTGCAGGCAAAGGACGACATCCTCGGCCGGTTCGGTTCTGTCGATCTGTTAATTAACGGAGCTGGCGGCAATCATCCTGACGCGATAACCGATGTGGAGACATATGAAGAAGCGGGAGAAGGCCAATCCTTTTTTGATATGGATGAGGGAGGCTTTTCAACTGTATTCTCCACCAACTTCACCGGTGCGTTTCTGGCCTCTCAAGTATTTGGAAAAGAGCTGCTGAAGGCCGATTCTCCGGCGATTATCAATCTTTCATCCATGAGTGCTTATTCACCCATGACGAAGGTTCCGGCATACAGTGCCGCCAAAGCATCGATCAATAATTTTACGATGTGGATGGCCGTTCATTTTGCCGAAACCGGACTGCGGGTGAATGCGATTGCCCCAGGCTTTTTTCTGACAAAACAAAATCATGATCTGCTGATTAACCAAGACGGAACCTTAACCGGCCGTTCTAACAAAATCATTGCGGGAACACCAATGAAGCGCTTTGGAAAACCGGAGGACTTGCTCGGCACGCTTCTTTGGCTGGCGGATGAATCCTATTCCGGTTTTGTCACCGGGATCACCGTTCCTGTCGATGGAGGATTTATGGCTTATTCAGGTGTGTAACGAAAGCAGCGCAACAGAAACTGAACCAACATAGGGGTGAGGTTGAGATGTTCTCAAAAGATAAGCTTCCCGTTATCCTTTTTTTGTTCCTGGCAGGGGTGATTAATTACCTGGATCGCTCGGCGCTTTCCATTGCAGCTCCTTTTATTCAGGATGATCTCACATTGTCTGCCACGCAAATGGGCTTGATTTTCAGCAGTTTTTCGATTGGTTATGCCATTTTTAACTTCCTTGGGGGCGTGGCATCTGACCGCTACGGGGCAAAGCTGACCTTGTTTGTCGCCATGGTCGTTTGGTCGCTGTTCAGCGGAGCAGTCGCCCTTGCCTTTGGTTTTGTCAGCCTGCTGATTATACGCATCCTCTTCGGAATGGGAGAAGGCCCGCTTTCGGCGACCATCAACAAGATGGTGAATAACTGGTTCCCGCCGGCTCAGCGGGCGTCCGTTATCGGTGTGACCAACAGCGGAACGCCGCTCGGGGGAGCCATTTCCGGCCCGATTGTCGGCATGATCGCAGTCGCGTTCAGCTGGAAGGTATCCTTCGTTCTCATTATGATCATTGGATTAATATGGGCAGTGCTCTGGTTCAAGTTTGTCAAAGAAAAGCCGCCAGCGGCGATGGGTGATGCACCGGCAATCAAAGCAGAAACGTCTCCTGGGGAAAAAATTCCGCTCACCTTTTACCTGAAGCAAAAAACCGTCCTGTTCACGGCGTTTGCTTTTTTCGCTTACAACTACATTCTCTTCTTCTTTTTGACGTGGTTTCCGAGCTACCTTGTCGAAGAGCGGGGATTAAGTGTTGAATCAATGAGCGTCATTACGGTCATTCCATGGATTTTAGGCTTTATCGGCCTGGCAGCGGGAGGATTTGTTTCTGACTATGTGTACAAAAAAACAGCTCGAAAAGGTGTGCTGTTCTCGCGCAAGGTAGTGCTTGTCACGTGTTTGTTTTCATCGGCGGTCCTGATTGGTTTTGCAGGGCTTGTGGCTACTACTGCAGGCGCTGTCACACTTGTCGCTTTGTCAGTGTTCTTTCTCTATTTGACAGGCGCTATCTATTGGGCTGTCATTCAAGATGTGGTTGATCAAAACAATGTCGGTTCTGTAGGCGGCTTCATGCATTTCCTCGCCAACACGGCAGGAATTATCGGCCCGGCTTTAACCGGTTTTATTGTTGACCGGACGGGCACGTTTTCTGGAGCATTTTTGCTTGCCGGAGGGTTAGCTGTCTTCGCTTCACTTGCTGTTATTCGTTTTGTCCGTCCGATCATCTGCAAACCAGCAGGAACAGAAGCGGAGGATTCTGTGTCTTATTAATCTGGAAATATAGTGGGAGAGGCGGTATGTTTGATGATACAATATACAGTAAATAATCGCAGACGGCATGATAAGGAAGGGAAATAGATGGTAACCATAAAAGATATCGCAAAACTTGCAAACGTATCCCACACAACCGTTTCCAGAGCACTCAACAACAGCCCTTACATCAAAGAACATACGAAGAAAAAAATACTGGAGCTCGCAGCACAGCTCAACTATACACCGAATGTAAATGCGAAAAGCCTGGCGATGCAAAAGTCACATACGATCGGGCTTTTCTTTACAAGCATCACAAACGGAACCTCACACAGCTTCTTTGCTGACACAATCAAAGGCGTAAATCAAGCCATAAGCGAGGATTACAATCTCTATGTGCGCGGCATCGATGATCTGAAAAACTATGACTCTGTTACGCCGATGAGATATGACGGCATCATTTTAATGAGCCAAAGTGACATTGATAATTCTTTTATTTATCATATTCGGGAAAAAAACATCCCGCTCGTCGTGTTGAATCGCGATATTGATGACCGGAGCATCACGAATATTTTGTCCAATGACAAGGAAGGCTCTCAGGAAGCCGTAGAATACTTCATTAAGAACGGACATCAAGACATCGCCATCATCGAGGGGATCGAAGGCTTTAAGTCCTCGCAGCAGCGAAAGGAAGGCTACCTAGCCGCATTGATTCATCATCATATTCCGATCAAACATGATTACTGTGTCAAAGGGCAATACGATATGGAAAGCGGCTTTCAAGCGATGGAGCGGCTGCTGGCGCTGCCGAACCCTCCAACCGCTGTCTTTTGCTCGAATGATGACATGGCAATCGGAGCGATGAATGCGATATTCGCAAAGGGCCTGCGCGTCCCTGATGATATTTCAGTGATCGGATTTGATGATATTGGGTTTTCGCAATATATCACGCCAAGGCTTTCAACAGTGAAGCGCCCAGTGGAGAAAATCAGCGTGCTTGGCGCGCAAAAACTATTGTCGTTGATCAGTGAGCCGGAAACAAAAGCGGAAAAAATCTTGGAAAATACAGTGTTTATGGTGCGTGATTCAGTTAGACAATTGACGCCGTGATGCCCCGTCTTTCAGCGGGCATTCTTTATACAGAAAAATGTTAACGTGTGCATAAATAAAAAAGGGAGGCAATGAAGGTGCAGAAGCTGAATAAAAACCTATGCGATCACTATACTGAGTATCCGGAAAAAATACTCCAATTCGGAGAAGGAAACTTTCTTCGAGGGTTTGTCGATTGGCAGATTGATCAACTGAATCAACACACTGATTTTAATGGGAGCGTCGCAGTTGTACAGCCGAGAGGGTCAGAAAAAATCAAAAGGTTAAATCAGCAAGATGGGTTATACACGCTTTTTTTACAGGGAATGAAGGACGGAGAAGCGGTAAACGAGCATATGATTATCAATTCAATCAGCCGGGGAATTGATTTGTTTTCTGATTATGAAGCTTACAAAGAATTGGCTTCAAGTGAAGAGCTGAGGTTTATCATTTCCAACACCACTGAGGCCGGTATCGTATGTGATGAAAAAGACCGTTTAGAGGATAGGCCGCAAAAAACATTCCCTGGGAAATTAACTGCCTTTCTCTACTATCGCTATCAGGCTTTCAAAGGAGATCAGACAAAAGGGTGTGTTTTGATCCCATGTGAGTTGATTGAGAATAACGGCGAAAAGCTGAAGGAAACGATTCTTCATTATGCAGATCTATGGAAGCTGGAAGAAGGGTTTACACAGTGGATTCATGAGGCCAACACGTTTTGTAATAGTTTAGTAGACCGCATTGTCCCGGGTTTTCCTGTAGACAGCATTGATGAGATTACTGCCGATCTGGGCTATCAAGATGAACTAATTGTAGTGGGAGAGCAATATTATTTATGGGTTATCGAGGGACCGGATTGGATTGGAGAGGAACTGCCCTTTGCGGCTGCCGGGCTCCATACAAAAATCGTCAGCGACCTCACCCCATACCGGACAAAAAAAGTGAGAATTTTAAATGGCGCTCATACGGCAATGACGCCAGTAGCTTTATTATACGGCTTGAAAACAGTGCGGGATGCTGTCGAGCACCCGGAAGTGGGGCGGTTTATTAGAGAGTTGATCAGTGATGACATTCTGCCTGTTTTAAAAATGGAAGGGCTTTCTCAATATGCTGACGATGTGCTGAACCGTTTCAAAAACCCGTATATTAAGCATTACCTGGAAAGCATTGCATTGAACTCTATTTCCAAATTCAAAACGAGAAACCTGCCGACTATTCAGGAATATGCTGAACAGAAGGGACAGCTTCCTGAACGCTTAGTGTTTTCGTTCAGCGCTCTGCTGTATTTTTATGACGGAAACAAGAAATTGCAGGATGATCCGGCTGTTCTTCAATTTTTTAAAGAGGTGTGGAATCAGGAGAGTGGAGACATGTTTCGTATCGCCTCAAGAGTGTTAAGCGAACAGCGGCTATGGGGGACAGATCTCAACGAGATACCGAAGCTGACTGATAGAGTCGCTGATTATTTGGATCATATTCATGAGCTGGGCATGCAGCTGGCTTTTGAACAATGCTGTACTCAAGGGGGAGAAGTACGATGAAGTCATTTATAAAGATTCATATACAAGATAATGTTCTTCTTGCGCTGCGGGATATCCAGAAGGGAGAGCGGCTGAATGCGGACGGGGTGTCTATTGAAGTGAAGGATGATATAAAAAGAGGCCACAAGATTGCGCTGCAGCCTATCAAAGAAAACGATAGCATCATCAAATACGGGTTTCCAATCGGGCATGCGTCACAAGATATATCGATCGGAGAGCATATTCATGTCCATAATACGAAAACAAATCTGTCTGATATCCAAGCATACAGCTATACTCCGAGATTTGATGAGAATCCGTATTCAAATGAGAACCGGACGTTTAAAGGATTTAGAAGAGAGAACGGAAATGCCGGTGTACGAAATGAGTTGTGGATTGTGCCAACTGTCGGCTGCGTCAATGGAATAGCTGAAAAAATGCTCCAGCGTTTTGTCAGAGAAACGGGGGATATCGCTCCATTTGATAACGTGCTCGTGTTAAAACACCAATACGGATGCTCGCAGCTTGGCGACGATCACGAAAATACGAAGCAAATCCTGCTGAATGCCATTCGCCATCCAAATGCCGGCGGCGTCTTGGTGTTAGGGCTTGGCTGTGAAAACAACGAGCTAGCAGGAATGAAGGAAGCACTGCAAGATGTGAACCTGAATCGGGTGAAGTTTCTCGAATCCCAGTCGGTGACCGACGAAATGGAGGCGGGCGTTGCTTTGCTGAAGGAGATTCATGAAGCGGCCAAAGGGGATAGGCGAGAAGACATTCCGCTGTCCGAACTGAAGATCGGGCTGAAATGCGGAGGTTCAGACGGTTTTTCCGGCATAACGGCAAACCCGCTGCTTGGCCGTTTTTCAGATTATATCATTGCACAGGGAGGGAGCACGGTGCTGACGGAAGTCCCGGAAATGTTCGGTGCGGAAACCATCCTGATGCAGCGGGCTGCCAATGAAGAAGTGTTTCATAAGATTGTCCATTTAATCAATGATTTCAAACAATATTTTATCAAACATGATCAGCCCGTGTACGAAAATCCTTCGCCGGGCAACAAAGCAGGCGGCATTTCAACACTTGAGGATAAATCGCTGGGCTGCACGCAAAAAGCAGGGATTTCTCCTGTCGCAGATGTCTTGAAATACGGCGAAGTACTCAAAACAAACGGACTGACGCTTTTGAGCGCGCCGGGCAATGACTTGATCGCTTCCTCCGCATTGGCGGCTGCCGGCTGTCAAATTGTCCTGTTTACAACGGGGAGAGGCACGCCGTTCGGCACCTTCGTCCCGACAGTGAAGGTAGCCACAAACACCCAGCTGTACGAGGCGAAGCCGCATTGGATTGATTTTAACGCAGGTCTTTTAGCAGAGGATAATGTTCATGAGGAATATGTGCTGCGAGAGTTTATTCACTATATGATTGAGGTGGCAAGCGGTCAACTTGTGAATCATGAAAAAAATGATTTCAGAGAACTCGCCATTTTTAAATCAGGTGTGACGTTATAATGAAGAAGGCTATCCTCCGAGGGGATAGCCTTCTTCATTAAATCAATTTTAAGCCGCTGATCAAAATGATGGACGCCATAATAAATTGCAGCGGGCGCGGGGAGAATCGAGGCGAGAGATGGCTCCCGATCAGCACGCCGGGAATCGAACCGATCAGCAGATTAGCTGCCAGCATGTAATCCACGCTTCCGAAGCTTGCGTTCAAAATGCCTGCTGCCGTAACGAGAAGAAAAGCATGAGCGATATCTGTTCCGACAATCTGTGACGCTTTCATGTTAAATAAGTAGATCATGGCGATTGCAAATAGTGAGCCGGAACCGATTGATGTTAATCCGACAATAAATCCAAACACAACACCAATGAGAATCGTCAGCGCCCGCTTGTTTTCAAGCGGCATCAGCTGCCAGCGGTTTGGGCGAAGTTTTCGATCCAAAAACAAACGAACGATGATTGAAATGGCAACTAGCGTTAACACATAGCCAAGAGCGTGCTTTATAATTTCTTCCTGATGCTGATGAAAGGCGGGGAACAAATGCAGTATGCCAATGGCTAGCGAAGCACTCGGAATACTGCCGATGGCTAAGTATTTTACCAATTTAAAGTTAATCGTTTTCTGCCGCCAATGGGAGGCAACGCCAAACAGCTTTGTGATCGAGTTATATACAAGATCCGTCCCGACCGCGATGGAAGGATTAATTCCAAGCACAATTAAAAGAGGAGTTAATAAGGCGGCTCCGCCCACTCCCGTCAATCCGACTAAGGCTCCGACAAACAAACCCATCAATATGATGCTTACACTCATGATAAAGGCCTCCTGAAAACCCGACTATTTTTATCAGATTATATATGATTAGGTCGTGTTAATCAATTAAATTTTTTGAATTTTTGTACGTTAGCTGCTTGAAATTTTGGTTTGCTCAATATCTTTATTCATTTGCCCTATAATGAGTGTCTGGACGAGATCCGGAAGTGAGCCGGAGGCACAAAAAAAGATACCCTAAACAGGTATCTTTTTTCTCGTTTCCTTTACATGCGCTGCTGATAGAAAGGAAGCTCCGTATGGCCCATTTCCCGCACATAAACGAACAGGTTGCCTTTATGGTGAATTTCATGCTCCATTGCAAGCTGAAGCAGTGCGCTGCCTGTGATTTTTCTGCCAAAAGTTGCTGTCAGATCAATTTCTCTGTCCAGCTGCTCTTCTGTCAGCTGTTCAAGGATTGCGACCGTTTTTTCTGTATATGTTTTTGCCAGAACATTGAGATCTGTTTCTGTTTCTTCCTGCTTGTTTTGAAATGGTGAGGCATTGCCTTCTTTAATGACATTTGCAAATAAGTGGAAAGACGTAAGGATGTGTTTGACCAGCTCTTCCGCTGACATTGACGTTTCAGCCGGTTTGTAGCCGTAATGGTCTTTGCTGATTTTTTCAGCAAGCTCATTGGTCACGTTTCGATGGGATAAAAAATGGCTAACAATTTGATTGGATTGACTCAATATGATCTCCTCCATATATAAAAATAAATGGTGCAATGAAATCCTATATCAACGGTTATCAATTCACAAGTAATATGCTGTGTGATGCAACAAAATGCTGTGTAATGCAGTTCTGAAATTTTCATTTTGTTGCGGTTAGCCGAAATTCGACAATTGCGGTCTTTTTGCGTTCTTCTTTTTCTTGTAAATATGATAAAATATGACATATCTCGGGTAACTCAAAAGGGGGGATTAATTGAGGATGAAGCAAACGATTCCGTCCTCTTATGTCGGGCTTAAAATTAATGAATGGTATACCCATATCCGGCAGTTCCACGTCGGTGAGGCCGAACGGGTCAAGCTCGAAGTAGAAAGAGAAATCGAGGATATGGAAGAAGACCAAGACTTGCTGCTGTATTATTCTTTAATGGAGTTCAGGCATCGTGTCATGCTGGATTACATTAAGCCTTTTGGAGAGGACACTTCGCAGCTAGAGTTTTCAGAATTATTAGAAGACATCGAGGGGAATCAGTACAAGCTGACAGGGCTTCTCGATTATTACTTTAATTTTTTTCGAGGAATGTATGAATTTAAGCAGAAAATGTTTGTCAGCGCCATGATGTATTATAAACGGGCAGAAAAGAATCTTGCCCTCGTCTCGGATGATATTGAGAAGGCCGAGTTTGCTTTTAAAATGGCCGAGATTTTTTACAATTTAAAACAAACCTATGTTTCGATGAGCTACGCCGTTCAGGCATTAGAAACGTACCAAATGTATGAAACGTACACCGTCCGCAGAATCCAATGTGAATTCGTTATTGCAGGAAATTATGATGATATGCAGTATCCAGAAAGAGCATTGCCCCACTTAGAACTGGCTTTAGATCTTGCAAAGAAAGAAGGCAATCCCCGCCTGATCAGTTCTGCCCTGTACAATCTCGGAAACTGTTATGAGAAAATGGGTGAGCTGCAAAAGGCAGCCGAATACTTTGAGAAATCCGTTTCTATTTGCAAGTCGGAAAAGTTCGATAATCTTCCGCATTCTATCTACTCTTTAACACAGGTTCTGTATAAACAAAAAAATGATGCCGAAGCGCAAAAAAAGTATCGTGAAGGATTGGAAATCGCCCGTCAATACAGTGATGAATTATTTGTGGAGCTTTTTCAATTTTTACATGCGTTATACGGAAAAAACATTGACACAGAATCAGTCTCACACACCTTTCAATTTCTAGAAGAACATATGCTGTATCCTTATATTGAAGAGCTGGCGCATGATGCTGCCCAATTCTATATAGAAAACGGACAGCCCGAAAAGGCACTTTCATTTTATGAGAAAATGGTGCACGCACAAAAACAAATCCAGAGAGGAGATTGTTTATATGAAATCTAAATGGATGTCAGGTTTGTTGCTCGTTGCGGTCGGGTTTAGCTTTACTCAGGTGATGGTCCATGCAGGAGAAACAGCAGACACAGAAGGTAAAACATTTCATATTGCGGCCCGAAATCAAACATAAAGAGAAAAAAAGACCCTCCGGGGTCTTTTTTATTTCAGCTTCCATTCTTTTATGGTCAGCTCAGATGATCCGCTTGTCACCAGAGGATCTGCATGTCCGATTTCCGCCGCCTCTTCCAGCGAATCTGCTACGATGACGTAGGCTCCGCCTGTGGCATCGCTGAATGGTCCGAACATTTTTAAGCGCTTTTCTGCCTGTAGACGGTCCAAAAATTCATAGTGTCCGGCTACATGCTCCTGATTGAAATGATCTGTTCTCGTTGTCAGCATTAAATATGTATTCATGACCTACCCCTCCTATTGAACTTCAGTTTAACACAATTATCCATATAGCGGTGACGGATGATATGAGCTTTTCGTCCTACGAATGCCACCTATTGGTGAAAAAGAAAAAGGAGAGATGATAGGTGAGCGTTCAAGTGAAGAAAAATTTGGTTTCTGAAGCGAAATACGCGCTGAAGTGCCCTAATGCGATGTCCGCTGAATACATTACCATTCACAACACGGCAAACGATGCGTCAGCGGCTAATGAAATCAGCTATATGATTGGGAATACCAGCTCGACAAGCTTTCATTTTGCAGTGGATGATAAGGAGGTGATTCAAGGTCTGCCGCTTAACCGAAACGCCTGGCATACCGGTGACGGCACAAACGGTACAGGAAACCGCAAATCAATCGGCGTTGAGATTTGCTACAGCAAATCGGGAGGTCCAAAGTACGAGGCGGCCGAAGCCTTGGCGATTTCATTTGTCGCGCAGCTTTTGAAAGAGCGCGGCTGGGGAATCGATCGGGTGAGAAAGCATCAGGACTGGAGCGGAAAGTACTGCCCGCACCGCATTTTATCAGAGGGACGCTGGGATCAAGTGAAGGCGGCAATTGAAAAGGAATTAAACGGAGGCGTATCAGCGAAAAAGGCTTCAGTCTCTTCTTCGGCAACTGAATACCATGTGAAAAAAGGCGACACACTGTCGGGTATTGCCGCATCACACGGTGTCAGTGTGAAAACGCTGCAAAGCATAAATCATATCACTGACCCGAATCACATCAAAGCCGGGCAGGTGATAAAACTGCCTCAGACGGCATCTGCTTCTAAAAGCCATGCCGCGTCTTCCTATCCGCTCCCATCCGGAGTGATCAAAGTGACAAGCCCGCTGACGAAAGGGACAAATGTAAAGCAGGTGCAGACCGCTTTAGCTGCCCTTTATTTTTATCCTGATAAAGGAGCGAAAAATCACGGCATTGATGGCGTTTATGGCCCGAAAACAGCAAATGCCGTGAAACGTTTTCAGTCTGTCAGCGGAATAACGGCAGATGGGATTTACGGTCCAAAAACGAAAGTGAAAATAGAGGAAAAGCTGTAATCAATAAAACGGAAGCTGCCCAGCTTCCGTTTTCATCTTACATACAAACTGCAGCAAGCACCTTTTGAATATCATAAATGCTTTCATCTTTTTTAAACTGCTTTGAGACAGCGGGAAGTTCCGCGCCGGAAATCCAAATTTTCAGCTCTGAATCAAGGTCAAAGCGGCCGGCGGTTTCCACACTGAATCTGGAAATGCTTTTGTACGGAATCGATTGAAATTCCGTTTTCTTGCCTGTGATGCCCTGCTTATCTACAAGAATAAGCCGCTTCTCAGTAAAGACAATTAAATCGCGAACCAGCTTAAACGCGGCATCAACATTCTCACCCTCCAGTAAAATATGAGCCACCTCTTCTTTCGCCGCAGCCGTTGACAGTGTTGACGCATTGCCAAGTAATCCATCAATAAATCCCATAATATACCTCCTGATACGTATTCTATCAAATCATACTATAAAAAGGTTTTCATTCATAGATGAGTAGAGTAAACTGGTGCTGACTGGTAAAGGAGAGCGTTCAAAATGAAAGATATGTATGACAGCTTTGCAGCCCTTTCTGCTTCTGAATCAGAGTACCGGATTATTTATGAGGAAAAAAACGGAAGTGAACATATCGTCCTCGGTCCTCACGGCGGCAGAATTGAACCTGGCGTCAGTGAGCTGGTGCGGGCATTTTCCGAACAATGTTCCATTTATTTGTTTGAAGGTGTAAAGAAGCGAAACAACCGTTCCTTGCACCTGACAAGCACTCGTTTTGACGAGCCGCTGGCTTTAGAAAAAGTGAACGCCCACCATTATGCATTAGCATTTCATGGGTATCATGATCCAAAAACACCGCATACATTGGTCGGAGGCGCGGATCGTAAAAAAGCCAAGCTCATTTGTGAGCGGCTGATTGAAGCGGGCTTCAGTGCCGAGCTCACGAGTGAGAAAGACCGGCTGGCAGGTGTGCATCCGAAAAATATTGTCAATCGGACGAAAAGGGAAATGGGACTGCAATTGGAAGTAAGTACGGCACAGCGAAAAGCATTGTTCCGCAATTTTGGCTGCCGTGATGAAAGTTACACACAAAACGATTTGTTTTGTCGATATGTGGAAGCTGTTAAGCTTGGTTTTTATGATTGAATGAAACGGACCTGCACGAGCGGCCTATTCCTTCATACGCTGGGGTTGTGCGATAGTGCAGGGAGGAATGAATATGTTTTATCATATTAAAGAGCTTCAATATCAGGCAAAGCCAGCTCATCCCGATCCGGTTTATGCGAAAAAACTTCAAGAGGTGCTGGGCGGCCAATTTGGCGAGATCAGTGTCATGATGCAATATTTGTTTCAGGGGTTTAACTGCAGGGCGGACGCCAAGTATAAAGATTTGTTATGTGATGTGGGAACGGAAGAGATCGGGCACGTGGAAATGCTGGCTACGATGATTTCCAGGCTTCTGGATAATGCACCCGCTGATGTACAGGAGGATGCTTATAAAAGCAATCCCGCTATTGCAGCAGTAATGTCAGGGATGAATCCTCAGCACGCTATTGTGTCCGGCTTGGGTGCGATGGCATCAGATAGTGAGGGCTATCCGTGGAATGCCAAATACATCATATCGAGCGGAAATCTGTTGGCTGATTTTCGCGCAAACTTAAATGCGGAAGCCCAAGGGCGCCTTCAGGTGACACGGCTTTATGCCATGACCGATGATCCCGAGGTAAGAGATATGCTGTCATTTTTGATTACAAGGGATACTTATCATCAAAATATGTGGTATGCAGCCATTAAAGAGCTGGAAGAAAGAGAACGCGATATTGTCGTTCCAACGACGTTTCCGCGTGAGCTCGAAAAGCGGGAAGTGGCCTATGACCTGTTTAACTTTTCCAGAGGGGATGAGAGCTCACAAGGAAGATGGGCTCATGGCGAAGCCTTTGACGGCCGGGGCGAGTTCAGGTATATCCCGACTCCGATTGCGTTCGCATCTGCGCCTCATCTTAAACCGGCGCCAATGTGGCTGCAGAATACCATGCCTCCGATGTCGAAATATTAATATCTATGCCGGGCTGAGGGCAAATGTCCCCAGCCCCGTTTTTGATCAGCTGTATTTGCCGATTTGATATAACGCTTTTTCTTCAGCGACCTGCAAGTGCTGCTGATCGCCTTCCTCGTACGCATTTGGCCGCTTATGTGATAATAAGTAAGCGAGCCGCTTCTGAAATTGAATACCTGCTTTACGCCGTTCAAACATTTCAAGCCTTTTTTCAGCAAATTCCTTTGTTACCCGGAATACCGTCGCGATTGTGGCAAGCGCCTGGCTTCTCCATTGCGGCAGTTCCATCTGCAACAGCATAAAGGTTGGCACACAGAAGTGGTACATAAATTGATTCGCTTGAAATTCCTGCAGTTCCCTGAAGAGCTTGTTCATCTGAAAATGATTTCCTGCATGCTTTAACACGTGGCACAGTTCATGGCCAAAATCTTCCCATTGCTCTTCCCGTGATTTTCTTTGGTTCAATACGATACTGTACATGCCGTCGTATTTGACCATCATGCTCCCCATATCCTCAAAATGAACCCAAATATCCAGGTCCTGTGCGATTTTCAGCATGTCAATGTGATGGGGAGAGGTGATGCCCAGCCGGCTGTATAAATTTTTAACGTATTCCTCCAGATGTGATAAGTAATCGCCCAATTGAATACTCCCTTTCGAACGTATGTTCTGTTTTTGGTAAGAAAGAAAAGCCCGTATAGGACTGGAAAGTGTGTTGAAATCTTTCCCTTTTCTTTAAAAAATAAACACTTTTTTCTTTATATCGGTCTATTTTTTATATGTTTTAGAGAACAGAGAAATGTTTATTTATTTTTCGGTTTGCGGTTCTTCTCTTTTTCTTTTAAATAGTTGATAAATTCGATGGCCTGCTGTTTGCTTTCAGGGGAAAAATCCTGCATATCACGGTATGCAAGCTGCAAGTCCGGATCTGAGAACATATCATCCTCGGATGTTTTGTCTTTCCCTGTTAATAAGTAATCAGTCGTTACTTGAAAGTAATCAGCCAGCTTTTGGAGTGTGTCGTAATCAGGTTCGCTTCGCCCGTTTTCATAGTGGGAATATCGTGCCCGTGACACACCGATGTGAGATGCGATTTCTTCCTGTGTCCTTTTCCCTCTGAGACTCTTCAATCTGCTGCCTATCATACTATGACCTCTCTTTTTTAAACTCCCTAAGTTACTTATGATTATAGATACAATATGTATCAAAATAAAGTTATGATAAAAAAAGTATCAAAAATAACTTGATGATACAGATTGTATCGTTTATACTTGGTAACAGTTGATACGTAATGTATCAAAAAAGATCAGGAGAGTGATCACATGTATCCGATCCAAATTGTTTTTAGTAAAAATCCCATAGATCAGCGCCATCTCGGACAATCCGGCGGCACCATCTCGTTTACGGCATGCGGCCTTCCGGTGTTCCACTTTGAAACGCAAGAACAGTTTCAAACATACATGAAGTTAAAAGGAGAAGCGGCATACAATGAAAATCGATAAAAGCTATCCTTTTCCAACGTATTCAGGGCTATTGAATTCAGAACATTATGACAAAATCGGTCCGGCGCTATGGCTGTTTCTCTGGTTCATCAGCTCTACAACAAAAGAAATTGAAAAAGACGGAGTAAACTGGGGAATCGTGCTCGGCCATAAGCCATTAAAAGCGAGAGAAATGGCGGCTGTATTCGGTGTGAGTGAAAAAACCGTCAGAAGATGGCTGGAGCTTCTCGAAACTCATGAGTACATAAAGGCTGTCCGTGCGCCATACGGACTGATGATTTCAGTAAAGCATTCCAAAAAATTCAGCTTCAGATCGGACAAAACTGCACACCAGAGCATAAAGGAACGGCCATTTTCGCCGCAGTCACAGGACACAGACGTCCGTTCAGATAAAGATAAAACAAACACATATACTGCTGCTGATGATGCAGTGGATCACATTGCGAAGCGTTTTACACAATTACGGTCGGCTCAAGAAGGACGCACCGTGTATCCTTCCTCAAGAGATTATCAAGCCATCGCCCGTATTGTCGCCATCGGCGTTCCTGTAACGCAAACAATCAAATGGCTTGAGGAATGCTTTCAAGCCTTTGAAAACCGCCGAACCGCCGCTTCAGAAACAATCAAGGCCTTTCGCTACTGCTCGAAATTCATTGAAGACCGATTTTTCGCGCAGCAGGCCAAAAAGAATGTCGCAATTCAACATGAGAGGATGAAAAAACATGACAAAACGAACAATCGAGCAAATTTTGGACGAGCTGAGAAAAGGGAGACGGCCATTACTGGCGGACAAACCGGCCGAATCAGACGCAAGCCGGTATGATTGCCCGCGATGCAAGGATCAGGGAGGCTATCTCATCTGCCAGAACGGCCTGGAAGTCTGGACGATGTGCAGCTGCATGGCAGAACGGAAAGTGAAGCGGCTGCTCGGTGCTAGTGAGATTACCCCTGCCTTCAGACAGCTGGGCTTCAAAGAATTCTGCATTGAGGGAAAACCGCAGGCCATAAAAGATGCGTTTGAATGCGCAAAAGAGTATGTGGCGGATTATGAACAAATCAAGGACGCCCGGAAAAACAGCATCGGCCTTTTAGGACAGCCCGGATCGGGGAAAACGCACCTTTTGACCGCTGCTGCCAATGAATTGATGAGAACACGCCATGTGCCGGTCATTTATTTTCCATTCGTGGAAGGCTTTACCGATCTTAAAAATGACTTTGATCTTTTGGAAGCGAAGCTGAACCGGATGAAGCAGGCAGATGTGCTGTTCATAGATGACCTGTTTAAACCGGTTAATGGCAAACCCCGTGCCACAGATTGGCAATTAGAGCAAATGTATTCGGTACTCAATTACCGCTACTTAAATCATAAACCGATTTTGCTTTCGAGCGAGCTGACGATTGAAACACTTGTACGGGTCGATGAAGCGCTCGGCACGAGAATCTACGAAATGTGCAGCGATTATTTAGTGATTATCAAAGGAGCAGCCTACGAGCTGAACCATAGATTGGAGGGCGTCAGATAATGTGCAAGCTTTGTCAGACGAAGAAAGTCATTGTGGAACATACCGGGATTGGAGCTGTTTTTCATCCATGTCCGAACTGCCGATCCGGCACTGACTTAACGCCGGTCATTCAAAAGCTGGAGCAAATGTTGACAGCGGGAAAAGCGAGGCTGAATGTCCGTGATTAAACAGCTGACAGCTCTAATTGCTTTGCTGTTTCGGGCAAAGCGAACAGAAAAAAACATTGAACAATGGTATAAGGATGACGGGAAGTGAAAGTAATGGCAAAAAAACAAGCAAAGAAAAGCCCTGCGCCGTGGCATGCTGTCCCGTGCGGGGATACGAAGCCGATCTATATTTATTCAGCATACAGTGAAGAAGAAAAAGAAAGATTCCCATATTCAAACGGCCGGCTGATCGCCGCTGTATTCGACCTCAGCTCTTATTCGCAAAAAAGCAATGCCGCTTTGATGGCGGCTGCGCCTGAACTGCTGGAAGCGTCTAAAGCAGCTCTTGATTTTCTGAAAGGGAATTCTGTTCATTCTAAGGAGCGCATCATTCAGGGATTAGAAAAGGCCAAAAAAAGCGCTGAATCAGAAAGGGAGGAAAAGAAACATGATCAGTCCTAAAAAACTGCTACATATCAATTCCATCACGCTGGAAAGCCAGCTGGAGGACGGAAAAATCCGCGTGATTATTGTGGATGGCATCAAGCAGGAAGCATGGATCACAGAAGCGCCGGAGCACGGAAAAACGCTCGTCGAAACGAGAAAGGGAGACCTTGCCCGCGTGGAATTTGAGATCGGCTACAAATTAAATTAAAGCGAAAACAGAATACGTCCAAGACGGAAAGCCTGCGGACACTGATCAACTGCACAGCATTTGTGCGTTGATTGGTGTCCGTTTTTTATTGCCAAAAATGAGGAGGATCATAGAATGCAAGACTTACTATTTGAATATAAACGCACACTAAAACAAACAAGAACACAATATAAACCGCTCGCTAAAGCAGATGAATCCATGCTCTCAGCTGAAGAGATGAAGGATAAAAAAATCATCAGAAATATCATCACGGATCTTGAATATGTAACAGAATGGCTTGAAAAAGGAAGACAACCCGGCATCAGACGGGCGATTGACCGGCGTGATGCCTACCAACGGCTGATGATCAAGGATCCGAGAATTATCGAATCATTTTCCAGCACGATGATGGTCGAGCCTGACGGAAAGGTATCAGAAGAAGACAGAGAGAGAATCCGAGAAGCGTTAGCCTTGTTAACAGACAGAGAAAAAGAAATGTTTTTATTGCATAAGGTAGAATGCTTTTCTTATGAACGAATCGCTGATCTTCTCGGCGTGAAAAAATCGACTGTGCAAACAACTATCAAACGGGCAATCGTAAAAATGCAAAGACAGCAGGAGGAAATGAATCGATCGCTCGCCTGAAAGCTTGTCATACGTTTGCCACCTATAAGTGAATAGAGCATGACACATAAGCGGCTGGCAAGATCAGCCGCTTTTATGAATAGACATCCATGCTGGAGGTGGCGGTGATGCCGTAGCATGAAAACTCAACAGCGCGAACAAGCATTAGCAATCTATCAACAACATCAGGGAAACATCACAAATCGGGCGATTGCGGATATAATCGGCGTTTCTGCGAAAACAATCGGCATCTGGAAAAAACAAGACAAATGGAAACAGACCTTGTTTTCTGAAACCAGAAACGAACAAAAACAGCGCCGGATAGACAATGATGAATTAAATGAACGCCAGCGGCTGTTTTGCCTGTATTATGTCAAAAGCTTCAATGCCACACAGTCAGCAATCAAAGCGGGTTATTCTCCGGACAGCGCCCATGTGACGGGCAGCCGGCTGTTAAAGAATGAAAAGGTCGCTGCTGAAATCAGACGCATTAAAAAAGAAATGGTCAATGAAATGTTTATTGAAGCGATGGATGTGCTGCAGGTTTATATCAAGATCGCGTTTGCGGATATTACGGACTATGTGACCTTCGGAAAAAAAGAGGTCCAGGCTGTCGGGAAATCGGGGCCGCTGTTTGATGAAGATGATAATCCGATTATGAAGGAAATCAGCTTTGTCGATGTCAAAGATTCCGGGCTCGTTGACGGAACCATTGTGACGGAAGCGAAGCTCGGCAAAGAAGGCATCGCCATCAAGCTGGCCGATAAAATGAAGGCGCTCGAGAAGCTGTCCTTATATTTCGATTTGTTTCCGGATCAATTTAAACAAAAAATTGAAAACGAGAAATTAAAGCTTGCCAAACAAAAAGCAGAGAAAACAGATGACAGCCAGGAGCCGATTGAAATCATGATCAAACGAAAAGAGGACAAGCCATGATTGTAAAAGAAATCAACCCTCATTTCGAAGATTACGTATTCAATTGGGAGCAGACGTACCAGTTTCTCGTCGGCGGCTACGGCTCATCCAAAAGCTATCATACCGCATTGAAAATCGTGTTAAAGCTGCTGAAGGAAAAACGGACGGCTCTTGTCATCCGCGAGGTGTTCGATACCCATCGGGATTCGACCTTCGCCTTGTTTCAAGAGGTGATTGAAGAGCTCGGCCTCACAAAGGCTGTGGCATCCCTTTCTTCCCCGCTACAGCTGCGTTTTCAAAATGGCAGCCGGATCATGTTCAAAGGAATGGATAATCCGGCAAAATTAAAATCGGTTCATAACATTTCATTAATATGGATTGAAGAATGCTCAGAGGTGAAGTATGAAGGCTTTAAGGAATTAATCGGCCGTCTTCGCCACCCCGAGCTGAAGCTTCATATGATCTGCACCACCAATCCCGTCGGCACCTCCAATTGGACGTACCGGCATTTTTTTCGGGATGAACGCAATAAACGGTTTGTGCTTGATGACAGCGAGCTGTACGAAAAGCGGACGATTGTCAAGGGAGATACGTATTATCATCATTCCACAGCAAACGACAATCTCTTTCTCCCGAGAAGCTATGTGAAACAACTTGACGGACTCAAGGCGTATGATCCTGACCTGTACCGGATTGCCCGCAAAGGCCGATTCGGCGTCAACGGGATCAGGGTCCTGCCGCAGTTTGAGGTGCTTCCGCATGACCAAGTAAAAGAACGTATCGCAGCCATCAGCAAGCCGATTTTTCGCACAGGCATGGATTTTGGGTTCGAGGAATCCTATAATGCCGTCGTCCGGCTCGCTGTCGATCCTGAGAAAAAATACCTCTACATTTATTGGGAGTATTATCAAAACAAAATGACAGATGACAGGACGGCTGAGGAGCTCCGTGAGTTTATCAATACACAGGAATTGATCAAAGCCGACTCGGCTGAGCCGAAAAGCATTCAATATTTCCGCCAGCAGGGCTTTCGGATGGTCGGAGCCAGAAAGTTTCCCGGCTCCAGGCTTCAATATACCAAAAAGGTGAAACGATTCAAAAAGATCTTCTGTTCGGACCGCTGTGAAAATGTCATCTATGAGCTCAAGTCGCTAACGTATGCTAAAGATAAAAACGGCGCGCTGATAGAGGATGAATTCACGATTGATCCGCATA
Organism: Bacillus sp. G16; assembly: GCF_021282335.1. Taxonomy (NCBI): domain Bacteria; kingdom Bacillati; phylum Bacillota; class Bacilli; order Caryophanales; family Bacillaceae; genus Bacillus; species Bacillus sp. G16. The sequence continues at coordinate 96,305 of NZ_JAJSOZ010000007.1, forward strand.
CGCTTTCTGCCATTTGGTATGCGCTTGATGATTATGAGGTTGCTGATATGAAAGAGACAGCAAACAAACGTATCCGGCCGAACCGGGAAAGGAGGAGGTCATAAATGATGCACAATCAAACAGTCAGAGCCACTGTGTTCAAAGCCAATTCCGCCGCTCCTCAGACAAAGCAAATATATGAAGATGACTTTTCTGAGCTGTACGGAGAGGATATTATCGCACCGCCCTACAATATCATCGAGCTCAAAACCATTGCTGAATACTCGACCATTCTTCAGCAATGCATAGATGCGTACAGAGTTAATATTACAGGTTTTGGCTTTGATGTTGAGTATACGTTTGATGTTAACGCCACTGACGTTGATCAGGCGAAAAAGAAAAGGGCGGAAAAAGACTGGGCCAGACTTGAAGCCTTTTATAAATGTCTTCATTTTGACGAATCAGCCGAAATGATTTTAGGCTATGCCATCGAAGATAGAGAAAAAACAGGCAACGGCTTTATGGAAGTGCTTCGGGACGGGATGGGAAAACCGGCTGGCATCGAATATTTAGATGTGAAAAATATGCGTGTATGCGGAGCCGGCGAGCCTGTTGAAGTATCTTTTATGTATGAAGAAAACGGAAAAGTGAAGAGAATCAAAAGGCAAAAACGTTTCCGAAAATATGTGCAGATGATCAATGGAAAAAAAGTATTTTTTAAAGAATACGGTGATCCGAGAAAAATGGACATGCGCACGGGTGAATATGTGAGCACATTGGCAGAGAAATATCAAGCGAATGAAGCCATTCACCTCAAAATCGGAAGCGGCGTATACGGCGTGCCTCGCTGGGTAGGGAATATCGTCAATCTATACGGAGCGCGAAAAGCGGAAGAACTCAATTTTATGTATTTTAAGCAGGGCCGTCACGTCCCCGCTGCGATTACAGTTGAAAACGGGATGCTGTCGGAAGCTTCTTATCGGGAGCTGCAAGAGTACATGAATGATCTTGAAGGCGTGGAAAACGCCCATAAATTTCTCCTGATTGAAGCGGAAGGAATCGCAAAAGAGAAGGATCTTCATGGGGGCGAGGATATTACGCCGGTTTCCGTGGAAATCAAGTCCTTGGCGGAAATTCTCCAGAACGACGCCTTGTTTCTTGAGTACGATGAAAAAAGCAGAAATAAGCTGCGCTCGGCGTTCCGCCTTCCGCCTCTGTATACAGGCGAGGCGCAGGAATACAACCGGGCGACAGCTGATACCGCTAGAAAAATTACGGAGGAGCAGGTCTTTCAGCCGGAGCGAAAAACGCTCGTGAATAAACTGAACACGCTGCTTTTGCCGGAGCTGAATATCCATGACGTCAGGCTGACATTAAAAGGACCGGACTTTCGTGATCCGCTTGAGATTGCGAAAGTGCTCGGTCCTTTTATTACAGCCGGAGCGGTCTCGCCGAATGATTTACGCGACCTTGCGGGGAGGGTGCTTGGCAAAACGCTGGAGGAGTGGCCTGAGGAAATCTATAAACGGCCTGCAGGACAGGATGCGGAAAAGGCAAACCTGACTGCGCTCATGCAGGAGCTGAAAGAAAGCATCGAAGCGATCAAAACGTCCTGAAGGGAGGTGAATCAAGCAGGTGGCGCGGGAATTAAGAAATGCCAAAATCAGCTTTGTCAGTTATGTAGACAAGGCGGCTAATCAGACAGAATTTTTCTTTACGAAGTCAGACGGACCTCCGTCATTTGAAAAAAAGGTTCGGCTGTTTACAAAAAGTGAGCAGGATGAACAAAAGCTCGTGTACGGAATCGTGTATGAGCCTGATGTTCCTGATGCCCACGGCGATTATATGACCGCTGAGGAAATTGAAAAAGCGGCGCACGGCTTTCTCGCGGAGGCACGGGAGATTGATATCAATCACAGCTTTGAGGGCGGAACCGGCGTCGTGGTCGAGTCATATGTGGCGCCCGATGATTTTATGATCGGGTTAAAACGGATTACAAAGGGGTCGTGGGTGCTCGTGACAAGAGCGTCTGACGAGGTGTGGGAACAGATCAAGGCTGGAATCATCACCGGCTACAGCATGGCGGGCACTGCTGATGTGTATGAAGAAGAACCGGTTGAAAAAGCGGGATTCTTCAGTGTATTCAAGCAGATGCTGACTGACAAAACAGGGAAGGAGACTGAAGAAATGAGAAAAGAAGACATGAAAGAATCATTCGAGCATGCGCTTTACCCTCTGCTCAAACGGCTTGAGCGGATTGAAAAAAACACAGACACGGAGGAAAAGCCGGAGCAGACGGGTGATGACGAGCGTCTGAAAAAGCTCGTTGAGGACATGCTTGCCCCGCTGATCGAACGAATCGAAGCTTTGGAAAAAGCGCGAGGCACGTCTAAGCAGACAGCGGACGATGCGGGCAACAATACAGAGCAAGTCAAAAAATCAATCTGGAGCGGACTGCTGTAAAACCAGTCAAAGAGGAGGAAATCAATTGAGAAATCAAGAGATCATTCGGAAAGCGGAAATGTCGCTTTCTGCTTTAAAAAGCGGCGGACTTATGAACCCTGCGCAAGCATCGGCTTTTATCCGCATGGTGCAAAACACGCCGACCATTTTCAGTGAATCCCGCGTGATTCAAATGGAAAACGACTCGCAAAAATTTGAGAAAATCGGCTTCGGCCAGCGTATTCTGCGGGCTGCACAAGAAGGAAAAGCACTGTCAAACGACGAGCTGACAGTTCCAACGACAAGCACTGTCCAGCTGAACACGAAGGAAGTCATTGCGGAAATCAACATTACGTATGACACACTCGAAAACAATATTGAAAAAGACGGCCTTCAGCAGACGATCATGCAGATTTTAGCAGAGCGTGCAGCCGTTGATATTGAGGAGCTGATTGTAAACGGTGATACAGCATCAGATGATCCGTATCTGGCGCAGCTGGACGGCATCCGCAAACAAGCGGTGTCCCACATCGTTGACATGAACGGTGAAGAACTGTCCAGAGCGACATTCAAGAAAGGCTTAAAGGCTGTTCCGCCGAAATATTTGCGCATCCCTCAGGAATTCAGATTCTATACGTCGCACGGCTTAGAAGTTGAATGGAAGGACCGCGTGGCAGACCGCCAGACAAACCTTGGGGACCAGGCTGTTCAGGGCGGCTTGTCAACAGCATTCGGCGTACCGGTCAAAGGGGTATCCAATATTCAGCCGTACACAGTCGGAGAGGGAGACGCGCAATATGACGCTTCCGATATCATTCTCACCCATCCGAAAAATATCATTCTCGGCTTCTCCCGCAATATCCGAATTGAAGTCGACAAAGACATTCGCTCACGTAAATTCATTATTGTCTTAACGGCCAAGCTGGACAGCAAGTTCGAGGAAGAGGATGCCTGCGCTAAATTAATTAACGTAAAAGAATAATAGAAACGGGGTGGTCAGCTCATGCTCATTGAACCGACTGACGTAGCCTCCTATTCGGTCTATGATCGAGTAAAAAACAGACCGGAAGAACTGCTGGCGCAGGATATCATCGAGGCGGAAGCGGAAGCGGCTCTCATCACGGGCCACCGCTTTGAAGACAGCGTTTATGACCCGCTGCCCGACAAGGCGAGATTGGCTTTGCTGAAGTTAGCCCAGTATTTTGCGCTTGTGAACAGCGATGAATCAGCCTCATCAAGCTATCAGTCTGAAAAAATGGGGGATTATTCCTACACGGTTTCCGGAGAAGGCGGCATTCAGCGGCCAGTGGTGTATCATTTGCTCGAAGAGTTTATTACGCCGGGCTACGTCCCTGAGTCCTCCAGACTGAAGGTGAGGTCCTTATGAGCTATCAGCGGATGCTCATCCACCGAAGCGACATTTATCATGAAGCAGCTCAAGCGCCGTCTGCAGGCCGATTTGGGATTCCGGTGGACAAGCTGCAGCCGGTGACTTCATATCCGGATACACCCGATGAACAAGATGTCCCTTGCTATTTTACTGAAAAAACGCAGCAGCTGATCCAGGAGGAGCCTGATCAAACTGTATATCACAGCTTTCTCGTCCATTTTCCGTTGTCAGCGGACATCCGCGTGAACGATAAAATCATTTGGGAGAATCATAAATATATACTAAAGCTGCCGAAAAGGATCAGACATCATCATTGGGAAGTCATCGCGGTCAGGGATGAAAGCCTATGAAAATAGCGGGGCTGAAACAGCTAAACACGTCATTAAAAAAGGCGGCATCAGGCGGATTTTCGCGTCAGGCGTCCCAGTGGCTTGAAGAGTGCGGGCAAGATTTTCTGGAGATCGTCCAATCTGAACTCATCAGCACACAAACGATTGATACAGAAAAACTGCTCAGTTCCTTTGAGAAAGGCGCAGAGGACAATCTCTGGATTGTGCAAAGCGGCGGGCTTTCGCTTGTGGTGGGTACACAGCTTGATCACGCCTCTTTTCTTAATGACGGCCATTGGACTTCAAAAGAAGACGTGAGGTGGGTGCCAGGGCATTTCCAAGGCTCGCGGTTTATTTATGATCCCGCGGCTTCAACGGGAATGGCGCTCAAGAGAAAATGGATCCCGGGCACGAGCTACTGGGATCATGCACTTCTTTTATATGAACAGCTGTTTGAAAAATCGCTGGAAAACAAATTGCGCCAGTGGCTGAAGAAGCTATAAAGGAGGGAACAGGATGAACAGCGAAATAGGATCGATCATGGCATTTTTGTACAGCCGGTGGTCTGTTCCCATTTATGAACGTGAGCTGCCTGATCAGTTTCAGGTGCCGTCGTTATACGTCCCATCGCCATCTGTTTTCGAGGAAACAGATACGGTCTCCACATTTAAAAAAACCTACAGTCTCAATGTGAAGCTGTTTCATCTTGACTCCGTTCAGGCGCTTGATGAAGCGGACAGGCTAGCGGATGCCATCAGAGAAGTGAGAAGTATGATTCCGCTGCTGAGTGAATCAGGTGAGAAGACGGGGGATTTGGTCCGCATCACCCGAATTGAGACAAGGGTAGGAGACAGGGGCGAGGCGGTCATGGTGATCAGGTGGAGCAGCCGGTATTATTATCACAAAACAGAACAGCCTGTCTTACAGGATATCGACATGAACAGCGGGGTGAAATAAGCGGTGGCAAAGGACAAACAACAGAAGAAGGCTGTACATACAGAGAGCCGGGAAACTCTTTTTGATACAGCGGATTTGATTAAGCACGCGAAGGAGCTGTTCGGCGTTAAGCCGGATATCCTTCAGGGGGCTTTATTTGGCGTGGATCAAACACGTATGACGAAATCAGAAGCCAATCAATTGATTCAAACATTTCTAACCAAGGAGGTCATGTCATCATGAATGGCGGAACATTTACAACAGGAAAAGAAAAAGAACGTGCAGGCATTTATTTTAACTTTAAAACGACAGCGCAGGAGCGGGTGTCACTCGGAGAACGGGGAACAGTCGCATTGCCGGTCGCATCAAGCTGGGGGGAAGCGAAAACGTTTGTCTCCATTTCCAGCGTTGAGGATTTAAATAAAAAAGTGGGCCTCAGCATTGATGATCCATCATTATTGCTTTTGCGTGAAGCAAAGAAAAATGCGAAAACGGTATTAATGTACCGTCTAACCGAAGGTGTCCGTGCGTCTGCTAATATTGCTGAAGGTGTCAAAGCGACTGCTGTATATGGCGGATCAAAAGGAAATGACATTATCATCCGCATTAACCCCAATGTGCTGGATGCTGCTTCTTTCGATGTGACAACGTATATGGATGAGTCAGAGGTTGATAAACAGACCGTCAAAAAAGCTGAAGAATTAACAGCTAACGGCTATGTCACCTTTACCGGAACAGGCGATCTTTCTTCGACGATTCCGCTCACTGGATCAGAAGGAGAGACTGCAGCTAAATCTCTGAATGCATCTGCAGGAATCCGTTTATCCGGCGGTACGGATAAAGCCCCTGTCAACTCCGACTATACAGATTTCTTAGCCGCAGCTGAAACGGAGAATTTTGATGTGATTGCGCTGCCTGTTGCGGAAGGTGATCAGCTGAAGGCGACATTTGCTGCTTTCATTAAGCGTCTGCGCGACGGCCAAGGACAAAAAGTGCAAGGGGTCACAGCGAATTATGCCGGTGACTATGAAGGCATCATCAACGTAACAGAAGGTGTGCTGCTCGAAGATGGCACGGAAGTTACGCCGGACAAAGCAACGGCTTGGGTAGCTGGAGCGAGCGCAGGAGCAACCTTTAACCAATCACTGACGTTCGTTGAGTACGAAGGCGCTGTTGATGTGTTACACCGCCTTGACCACGATACGATTGTTGAACGTCTGGGCAAAGGCGAATTTTTATTCACATTCGACGCCCGCGATAAATCCGTCAGCGTAGAAAAAGACATTAACTCACTCGTCACGTTTACAGCCGAGAAAAACAAAAAATTTGCGAAAAACAAAATCGTCCGTGTCCTGGACGCCGTAAATAATGATTTAACACGCGAGCTGAAAGCCTTAATTAAATCAAGAAAAGGCAGCGGAAGCGATATTCCGGCGTCTGAAGACGGACTTCAGTATGTGAAAACGATGATCACGCAATACATGACAACTCTTCAGGATGCTGGCGGCATCACTGGCTTTGATTCTGATGAAGATATCACCATTTCAATGAATGAAGACCGTGACGGCTTCTTGATTGACCTGGCTGTACAGCCTGTCGACGCAGCAGAAAAATTCTACTTTAATGTGGAGGTAAACTAATATGGCATTAAAAGCTCAAAACACAATTTCAGGTAAAGAAGGCCGCTTATTTCTTGATGGCGAAGAAATGGCGCACATCAAAACATTTGAAGCAAACGTCGAGAAAAACAAGTCTGAAGTAAACATTATGGGCCGCCGCATGACAGGCCATAAAACAACAGGGGCAAACGGAACTGGAACAGCAACGTTTTATAAAGTCACATCAAAATTCGTGATCCTGATGATGGACTATGTCAAAAAAGGCAGCGACCCATACTTCACACTCCAAGCTGTTCTGGATGATCAATCCTCCGGCCGAGGCACAGAGCGAGTCACGCTGTACGACGTCAACTTTGACTCTGCCAAAATCGCAAGCCTTGATGTCGATTCAGAAGCGTTAGAGGAAGAAGTTCCATTTACATTCGAAGACTTCGACGTGCCTGAAAAGCTATCTGACACGTTTTAATCAAAGCTGAACAAGCCATACGCAGACCTTTCTCAGAAAGGTCTGTTTTTTACACGATGAAATCAATCAAAAGACAAGGGAGTTTTTTACATGAGCGAGAAGAACGAAAACGTATATGATCTTTCCTTTTTTATGCCGGGAAAAACAATTGAAGCTGAGGAAATCAAAGTGCCGATCTCAAAGCGTTTTGTTGATAAAAAAGGGAATGTCATTCCGTTTATTTTAAAACCGATTACAACCGAACGAATTGATGAATTGGAGAAAGAAAATACCACATTTAAAAATGTGAAAGGCCGCGGCCGTGTTAAAGATTTAGACTCCCAGCGCTTTTATGCGAGAATTGCCATCGAATCTACGATTTATCCTGATTTTCGATCAAAAGACTTGAGGGAAGCTTACAAAACAGCGGATCCGGTAGAAGTTGCGAAACGTGTACTATCTGTAGGGGGAGAGTATGCGAACTGGCTGAATAAAGCAATTGAAATCAATGGTTTTGAGGATGATCTTGAAGATCTAGAAGAAGAAGCAAAAAACTAGTAAAGGATGGTGATAAGGAAGCTGTGTATTTGTATTATGCAATGCATGAGCTTCATTATTCGCCATCCCAGCTTCTTGAATTATATGAAGCACCCAAACACTTTAAAGCTCTTTTATTTGGATTGATTGGATATAAGCTAGATCTATTAGAAAAAGAATCAAGGAGAGGAGGGAATTAATATCGCAAAATTAACAGCCCGTTTCGATCTCGAAGACAAGGTATCTAAAAAACTAAAACGGATACATAAAGGATTCCAAGAGGTCGAAAAAAAAGTCAAGACCATCAATCGACAAATCAAAATCAGTATCAGAGCTGAAGATCAGGCATTTTACCGTCTGAGAAAAATAAACGACTACATCATTTTAAAATTTGCAAAATCACTTGAAATCAAAGTTGTACTTGATGACCAAGCCACTGCAAAGCTGGAAGCGATTGAACAAAAACTAAAACGGCTGCCGAAAGAAACGAAGCTGACTGTATCTTTGGTAGACCGGACAAGAGCTGCGTATAAAAAAATAAAGAAGATGCTATCTAATCAAAAGCTATCATTCCTTTTGATTCCAGATGACAAGGTTACGTCAACAGTTAAAAAAATTATTGGATATATCAAGAAAAATTTAAAAAACGGCTACACAGTTAAATTAAAAGTCATCGATGAAATCACCAAAACAGTTAATCGATTAACATCACTTTTGAGGAAATTTGAAAAAACATATTATGTAAAAGTCGTTATTAAGACAAAAGTATCAGACAAAATCAATAAAAAAGAAAGTCCGATTAACAAAGAAAAGACTAAGAAAGAATCAGACAAATCCTCTGATAAAGGCTCAGATAAAAGTTCTGACCAAAAACCCGGCTGGGTCGGGAAAATTAAAGGGTGGCTGAAGGATTGGTGGTCAAAATCAGCTTGGCCATGGATTAAGGATACGCTCAAAGGGATAGGTAAAGCTTTTTTAGATCGTTTCAAAGAGAGATTGTTAGAAAAGCTGAAAAATGATGTGTTTGATAAGATCATTGATAAAATTTTAGGACCCCAAAAGAAGGACGATTCTGGTGAAAATTCCGAAACAGATAATAAAGTCCTTAACCGTAATACAGGAGGAAATTGTTGCTGTTGCTGCTGTGAAGAAGGCGGTAACGGTCCAGGCACTAAAAATAAAAAAACATATAGAAAGAAGAAAAGCCCGACAAAAGCTCCAAACAGAACACTCAAGGTTCCAGGAGAGGTAATAAGAAGACGCCAGAGTGGCACATCTGGTGAAAGTGCACCTCGGACTTCAGGTTCGAAGTTAAAGAACTGGCTCGGAGGCTTAAAATCGCTAGGAAAGGATTCCTCCAAACTAGGAAAAGCATTCAGAGGAATGGGAAAGTCTGTTCCATACGTAGGATCTGCTTTAGCAATGTTCGATTTAGCTGGAATCAATAAAGATAATGCTGGTGAAAAGGTTGGTTCAATCGGTGGCCGCATTGCCGGAGCGGAAGCAGGTGCAACTGCAGGAGCAGAAGCAGGTGCAGCGATTGGATCCTTCGTAGGTCCGGAAGGTACAGTAATAGGAGGCGCTATCGGCGGAGTAGGCGGCGGTTTAGTAGGCGGAATAGGCGGCGAAGAAGCAGGTAAGAACATTGGTAAGATGTTTGATACTTCTCAAATCAAAGAGAACATTTCAAATACATTATTTAATGGTGATTGGTGGAACGAAAAATGGACAGGGGTTAAAACATCAGCAGGAGATACTCTAGGAGGGCTTGATGATACATGGACTAATATAAAAGATACAGCTTCTACTACTTTTTTTGACTCCAATTGGTGGGCAGAAAAAGCTGGTTATGCATACGGTACATTAGAGTCTACGCTTTTCAATAGTGATTGGTGGGGAGGAAAATGGGAATCCGTAAAAGGCTGGACACAGGAAAAGTGGGATCAAGCCTCCTCTGTATGGACCTCTGTTAAATCAAAAGTAAAAGAAACAGTCTTTAATAAAGATTGGTGGTCCGGTAAATGGGAAGGTGTGAAGAGTTGGGCTCAAGAAAAATGGAATGGTGCCGTTTCTGTTTGGGAATCAATTAAGTCAAAAGTAAAAGAAACAGTCTTCAATAAAGACTGGTGGTCCGGTAAATGGGAAGGTGTCAAAGGCTGGACAAAAGAAAAATGGGAAAACACAAAGTCGCTTTGGAAAAAATTTAAATCCACACTTGAAGACAGCCTATTTAATAAAGACTGGTGGTCTGAAAAATGGGGTTCAGTAAAAGAGTGGGGAAAGAATATATTAGGAGATTCTTGGGATGCAGTAAAGTCTGCAGGCGGGAAAGTAGTAAAAACTGCTCAAAAAGTGGGCGGTGGAGTGACGTCTTGGGTTAAAGAAAAGGTAGATCATTTTCAAAAAGGACGAGAGAAGGCTCATAGAGACTTTGGAATGAAAGCTGATAAAAACGCCACAGGTGGTTTTATTACCAAACCGACTATTTCCTGGATCGGTGAAGCAGGTAAGGAATTTGTCATTCCAGTCGACAACAACCGCGGTCGCGGTAAAATGCTGTTAGCGCAAGCCGCTTCTAAACTGGGCATGCGTGTGGTCGAAGATATGGCATCGGCTTCCACACTTTCAGGTGGGACAGCTTTAAACACTGTTAACAGTCACTCTGCTTCAGTTTCACCGTCTATTAACGCATCTAGTTTTAACAGCCAAGCTTCAGACCTAGGACAGCAATTTTCAGAAGGCTTTGATAAAGGCATCAGCAATCAGCCGGTCAAAATGGAAGACTGGAAAAAGAAAAACATCAATACGCCATTTACACAAATGATTTCTGCCTCACCAAATTACGGAAAACAAATGGTGAGCGGCTATGCTAAGGGGCAAAACGGAACTGCAACCGGAACAGATGGCTTTTTGCAATCAAAAGTTAAAACGCCGTTCCAAGCTACTGTGAACAAATCGTCCTCATGGGGCACAGGAACGGTCAAAGGCTTTGCCCAAGGACAAAACTCAACCCAAACAGGGACGGCACAATATGTCAGCACACATGTTGATAAACCATTCTTGCGTTCTAAAGATACATCCAACAGCTGGGGTTCAGGCATGATCGGTAACTTTGTAACAGGCATGAATTCTAAATCCAGTGAAGTGAAACAAGCTGCAAAGGATATGGCGAAGAGGGTAGAGCAGGCTTTCCGTGAGGAATTAGATATCCATTCACCTTCCCGCGTCATGATGAGTTTGGGGCGTTTTGCTTCAATCGGTGTTGTCAAAGGTCTTGGATCAGTAGATGTAAAGAAATATGCTGAAAAACAAGCTGGATCACTGGCGGCGGCCTATTCAGGAATGGGCGCGATGAGCGGTAATGTGAAACAGTGGATTATGGCCGCTCTCATGGCCACAAAGACACCGATGAGCTGGCTTCCGGGACTTATGACAATTGCGCAGCATGAATCCGGTGGCAATCCGAACGCAATCAACCTGTGGGACAGCAACGCAAAAGCGGGGCATCCGTCACAAGGGCTCATGCAGACAATTCCGAGCACCTTTAACGATCATAAAGCACCCGGCATGGGTAACATTAAAAACCCGATTCACAACGCAGCTGCTGCGATCGGCTATATTAAAAGCAGATATGGGTCAATCAACAATGTGCCGGGGATTAAAAGCTTGAATCATGGCGGACCGTATGTTGGATATGCCAACGGCGGGCTGATTACAAAAGAGCAAATCGCCCGTGTCGGAGAAGGAAATAAGCGGGAATGGATCATTCCGGAGGAGCGGGGCATACGCGGCCGCTACCTCCTTCAGAGAGCGGCACAGGCTCTTGGTATGGAAGTGACAGATCCGTCTCAATCCCAGCAGTCTGAGCTTTCATCAGGACAAGTTTCCGCTGTTACTTCAGCTAGCCGGCCAACGGCAGCGGTTTCCGGATCAAAAGAGATTTATATTCAATTTAACGGTGACCAGCACTTCCATAATGGACAAGACGCCGAAACCCTTGCGGCGAAAATCAAGCAGGCGCTAATAGACGAGCTGCAAAAGGATATCAATATTGGAACGAAGGGAGTCGTTGCATTTGACTAAATCCGTATATGAATTTTGGATTTCACAAGGGAAGGACAAGCTGCGGCTCCCCGTTCTTCCCGACCAGCTGAATATTTCAAATACGGTTCAGAATGAGACGGTTAAAGTAGCCAAGTTCGGTGACCTTACATTTATTGACGAACAGGGAGCGAAAGAAATTTCGTTCTCTTCGTTTTTTCCGAAGAAATACAGTCCGATAGCAGAATATCAAAACTTCCCGTCGCCGGAAAATGCGATAACAAAAATTGAAAAATGGATGAAGGCCAAAAAACCGGTTCAGTTTTTGATTACGGGAACCAAAGTGAATCTGACTTGCAGCATTGAAGGTTTTTCCTATAGCGAAGGCCAGCAGGATATCGGTGATCGCTCGTTTGATATTCAATTAAAAGAATACAAAACCGCTTCCCCCCGAAAAATCAAGCAGAAGAAAAAAACAAAGGCAAAACGTCCATCAAAGGCTTCTCCGAAAACCTATACAGTGAAAAAGGGAGATACGCTGTGGGATATTGCCGGCAGGTTTTACGGGAACAGCACGCAGTGGCGTAAAATTTGGAACGCCAATAAAACAGCAATGATCAAACGAAGCAAACGAAACATCAGGCAGCCGGGCCACTGGATTTTTCCCGGTCAAAAATTAAAGATACCGCAATGAAACAGGTGATGTATGATGATAGAACTGTTTGTCATTAAAGACACAGAGTGGCTTGAGCTGGTAGCAGAAAGCGTATCGCTGGAAGGCCATCGTTATCAGGCGCCGCGCTCCATTGAAGCGACCATCGTTATCAAACAGGGCGACCAGACGTATTACAGCGTCACAGAAGGAGATACCGTCTTGTTTAAGTGGAAGGGAAAAGAGCTTTTTCGGGGCATTGTTTTTGCAAGAACGCCGGACGAGCATACGCTTGCTTTCAGCGCGTATGATATGCTCCAGTATCTGGTCAAAAACCAGGATGTGTACGTGTTTTCCAACCAGCGTGCTGATCAGATGATCAGGAGGATTGCCAATGATTTTCAAATACCGACAACCTCGATTGCGAACACAGGCCATACAATTAAAAGCCTTGTGATAAAAAATGATACGACCCTGTATGACATCATCTTAAAAGCATTGAAACAGACGAAAAGCCAGACAGGACGACATTATCAGCTGTATTCGGAAAAAGGAAAGCTCGGTCTGCGCGCTTGGCCAGATCCGTCGGAAGTATGGGTGCTGGAAACGGGTGTCAATATCACGGGATACCAATACAGCACTTCCATAAACGACACTGCAACACGGGTGGTGCTTCGCCGGCAGAAGGACAATAAGACGTATAAAGCGTCTGCCAAGGACAGTTCAGGCTTAAACAAATACGGTGTGCTTCAATATACGGAAACGGTCACAGATGACATCAACCAGGCTCAGCTTCAGCAGCGGGCAGATGTGCGCCTTGCTGAAAAAAAGGGCGTGAAAAAAGAACTGAAAAATATTCAGGCAGTCGGTATTCCGGAAGTGCAGAGCGGCTTGCCTGTCTATATTTCCATTCCGGAGGCCGGAATCAAGAAAACCTATTGGGTAGATACGGACCGGCACGAGTTTAAAGGAACGAAACATACGATGACCATTGATGTAGTCGAAAAGAACACCATGCCGGAAGGAGTTTCCTGATGAGATTGAGTGAGGCGATTAAACATTTGGCCGTCGGCGCAGTTGACGCTGAGTCTCCGGTGGAACTGCTCCCGGCTGAAGTCGTTTCGGTTTCTCCTGTGGAAATCAAATTAAAAGAAAACAGCAAACTGATCATACCGGCTGACGCCATCATCATCCCAAAACGGATGAAGTCCGGAGGAGACGATGCACTCGAGCCGGGGGATCGCGTCATGACCGCGGCTCTGACTGGCGGTCAATCGTTTTTTATTTTAGATAAAGTATAGACAAACCGCTTCAGCCACGAAGGGGTTTTTATTTAGCTTGTCATAAAGGAGTGGGCATCATGGCCCTGACACCAGAAGTGGAGTTTGAGGATTTTGAAGATGGCAGCGAAGTCATTGAAACCTCGCAAACGTACAAAATAGATTTTGAAAACGGAAGAATTACAAATGAACTGATTACTGGGCTTGAAGCGATCAGACAGTTCGTGTATATCGCCTTACAAACAGAACGATATGCGTACTCTGTATACAGCCATAATGTCGGAAATGAGCTTCAGGACGTGCTTACAGATCAGGAGACGACTGATGCCTACAAAAAAATGGAGATTCCGAGGCTGATAGAAGAGGCACTGGTTTATGACGACCGGATATCTGCCGTAACAGACTTTGAGATAGAAAAACAAGGCGATGCGTTTCATGTTTCTTTTGTGGTTGAGACAGATGAAGGGACACTTGAGATTGAGGAGGTGATTGGCGAAGATGTTTGAAGATCAAACCTTTGAAGATATTATGGAGCGTATGCTGAACAGCATCTCCGCAGATATTGACACAAGAGAAGGCAGCGTCATTTATAATGCGTTAGCTCCGGCGGCGGCCGAGCTTGCGAAATCTTATATATGGCTGGATACTGTGCTTGAGCTAGTCTTTTCTGATACCGCGCAAGGCGAATTTTTAGACAGGCGTGCAGCGGAAGCGGGAATTGAAAGAACTGCCGCGACAAAGGCTGTCAGAGCGGGAGAGTTTACGTCTGGAGTTACCATTCCCGCGGGCTCCCGCTTCTATGTGGATAATCTTTATTTTCAATATACGGCAGACGGGACGCTCATCTGTGAAACACCTGGTGAAGCAGGAAACGCCAATCTGACCGGACGCAATTTACTGTCACTGGATACCATTCCCGGTTTAGAAACAGCCATTGTCAAAGAAATCCTGATTCCAGGGCGCGAGGAAGAAGGAGATGACAGCTTACGAGAACGGTATTTTACAAGGGTTCGCCGTGAGGCTGTCAGTGCCAATAAAATGCATTATAAAGAGTGGGCTGAAGAAGTGGACGGTGTTGGAAAAGCAAAGATCTTCCCGCTTTGGAACGGGGACGGCACGGTCAAAATTGTCGTCACGAATGCTAATCTTGAGCCGGCTTCCGATATCTTAATTCAAAAAGTGAAAGATTATATCGACCCTGAACCAGGACAAGGGGAGGGGCAGGCGCCAATCGGAGCCGTAGTTACAGTGGAAAGCGCGGTCTGGAAGGAAGTTGAGATTTCGGCCGAAGTGCTGCCTGAGATCAATCACTCAATTGATGAGGTGAGGTCAGAAATTGAGGAAGGCGTTTTAAATCTCTTTAAGAAAATGGCGTTTGAAGATAACGTTATCCGTCTTTCACAAATTAACAATATCGTCTATAATTCGCCATCAGTCAGTGACTACTCCAATATTCAAATCAACGGCACGTCTGAAAATCTGGTGCTGAGCGACGTGGAAATTCCGAAGCTTGGGCAGGTGAAAATCATTGAGCAAACTAGATGACATGACAGCGTATCTGCCCCCGTTTCTCACCAGCCTTAAAGAAATGGCTGAGCTGCTGAAAGCGGAAGCGCCTGAGTTTGATAAACAGAATAACAGCATATTTGATCTGACGGATCAGTTATTCGTGCCGACAGCGACATGGGGGCTCAGCCGCTGGGAAAAGATTTTAAATGTGCCGCGGGAATCAGGCGACACCGATGAGATCAGACGATTGCGGCTCATTTCCAAAATGTCGAACATCCCGCCAATCACCTACAGGGCCATTGAGCAGGCGGTGAACCGTTTCTTGAAAAACCCGTCTGCACAAGTCCGCCTGCTTCCCGGCGAATACCGCTTTAACGTGGATATCAATGTTGATGACCTTCAGCACATGAATGAGCTGATTGAAGCCATAGAAAACATGAAGCCCGCTCATTTGGCGTATACGCTCAGAGGCGGATTAAATGAGACGCTTCAAATCAAAGATACAGTGATCCTGAATCACCGCAGATACCGAACAGCCAGTGAGCTTAAGGTCGGTTATTCTGTCACTCTTAACAACAATGAGGTGGTTTTACCTTGATTTCAACCATATACAGAGAACGCACAGCTGCCGATCTGAAAAGCAGGATTCATCACGTACTGCTCAACGGCCAAGAAACAGAAATAGTGGAACTTGCCATTGACGGAGCGACAGTCACCGTTCTGACAAAACGTGAGGAAGACATCAAGCATATCGAAACGGTACAAATTTTTGACGAGCTGGGCAACATCATTACAGAAAGAAAAACAGACCTGGACGTCAGCGAAAACAGAACACTCGATTTCAGATTTACCTTTGAGGTGGTGTAAACATGGCATATGAAGAAAAAACAGACTGGCTCCCCGACGACCCGATCAACGAAGACGACGTCAACCGCTGGGAAAAAGGAATAAAAGACGCCCACACAGACTTGGCTGCCCACAAAAACGACATGAACAACCCCCACAACACAACAAAGGCGCAAGTCGGGCTGGGGAATGTGGATAATGTGCAGCAGGCTTCAAAGACGGAATTTAATGAACATAATAATGATTCAACCCGGCATATCACGTCTACAGAGCGATCAAATTGGAATGCAAAAGAAACACCAGCTGGTTCTCAAAGTAAGGCTGATACAGCTGAGAGGAATGCAAAAGCATATACTGATGAACTGGCTGCAAGAAGAGATAATCCAAACCAAGTCACGAAGGAGCAAGTCGGGCTTGGCAATGTAGATAATGTACAGCAAGCTGCAAAAGCTGAATTTAATTCACATACGAATGATTCAACCCGCCACATTACATCAGATGAGCGTACTAAGTGGAATAATTCACAACTATTCAAAATAACAGCCGACAATGGTACGCAAAAAATCAATCTAACTTCTGGCTCATTTTATGAAGCCTTAAAAGATTTAGGATCTGTGTCTTTCTATGGGACAAATGCAGTTACTGATAACCCTTCTGAAGGAAGTCTGAGAGGTATGCAATTGGTAGGTCAACCAGGGATTGGAATCGGTTATGCTGTAGATACCTCTGGAGACGCATGGTGGTTCTACTATAATGCGAATCATACTGCAATCAATTGGTACCCTATTGAGTCTACAACAGGAGCACAAACAAAAGTAAATGATCACGCTAAAGATTCGATTCTTCATATTACTTCATCAGAAAGATCAAAGTGGAATGGAGCACAACTTACTAAAATAACAGCTGATCATGGTGGAGTAACAATTGCAGCTAATGAAGGAGAGGATATACTTCAAAAAATAGTTGATCAGGGACGATCTATGGGGACTTTCTATTCGCATGGAAAGGCTATTAATTCCCCTTCACCATACTCTATTAGAGGGGTATTTCATCTGACAAGTCTTTCAACGGATGGTAAAGGTATGTTTGGATGGGTACATGCTACAGATTACAGAAATAATTTTTTTACAAATTATTGGGATGGAAATACTGGGGGATGGCAGGGTTGGAAGCGTCTTATCACTCCAGTTGATTTAAATTCAATGACTTGGTATGACTTAACACTCATTAATGGAAATAAGGTAGGCGGAAGAAAACCACAGTATGCTGTATGGGGCAACCAGGTATTTACTCGAGGTGAAGTAGTTTCGCCAGACTTCAATAGTGTTTTTGCTATACTTCCAGCTGAAGCCCGTCCTTCAACACAAAAATCGATGGCTGCAACTCTATTTGGAACGACTGGCACATCAAAATATATTGCTGAAACAAACGGTGAATTAAGATTGGTTGGAAAACATGCCAACATTGAGGCAAACATTTCTGGAGTTTCTCTAGATAATAATTTTACTCTATAGGGAGGGGAGAATGTGCAAGTTTTTTTGTATGATGATAATTTCTATTTTTTAAGACCAAAAATTTTATCCAGTCCTCAAAGTCAGATGCCGGATAACTCAACGACAGTAAAGCCTCCTGATGGCTTATGGAGGCCACAGTTTGATAAGGCGAATAATGTATGGAATGAATCTGCTGATCAAGAATATAAGGATTTTCAAAAAAACAAATATCAGGATGAACTTGAGCCAAATCCTATCATGGAGCAACTCGTAACACTGGGTCAACAACTAGCAGACGAAAAACTTGCAAGAAAACAAGCCGAGAAGGCTCAAAATACTTTAGGTATACAACTGACTGAGGAAGTGTTGGCAAGGAAAGAAGCGGAGGCTTGGAATCAATCTTTAGGTGAACAAATGGCGATTTTGAAATTAGATATACTGAGTTTAAAGGGAGGGATGACAAGTGAATCTTAATTTCTGGGTATATGCCCTGTTTTATAAATGGGCTACAACATCGATGATAAAGGACGCAATGACGTACAATGACTGTTCAATTGATGATTTAAAGCAAGGTGTTGCTGCTGAATACGTGACACATGATCAATATAAAGAAATAACAGGTCAAACATATGAGGAAACGATGAAAGCCAACTAAAAGGCTTTTTTATTTTGCCTCAAAGGAGGTGAATGTATGAAAGAAGTAAGGAGGTAGTTTATATGTCAGAATTGTCTGAGGTACCTGACATGAATTCACTTGAAAAAGAGATAACAGAAATAAAAACAGAACAAAAAACGCTTGAGCAGCGAGTCAGTGTTCTAGAGAGGTCATCGGACCGGCAAGATCAGCAAATCATGACGCTGAACGAAAAATTAAACAAAATTGAAGAAAATACAACATGGATTAAACGCACCATCACAGGTGCCATCATTACAGCAGTGTGCACAGGGATCATTGGCGGAGCGATCGCCATTATGTACAACCTGCTGCAGCATTAAAGGGGGATTTTCATGAAAACGTATGACAAAGGTACGGTCATCAGGACGGTGCTTCTTTTGGTTGCATTAATCAACCAGACCATGATGATGCTTGGCAAATCACCATTGGACATTCAGGAGGAGCAGGTCAATCAGCTTGCTGACGCTCTTTATTCGGCCGGATCTGTCATTTTCACAATTGGAACGACACTTGCCGCTTGGTTTAAAAACAATTATGTAACAGAAAAAGGGAAAAAACAGCGTGACTTGTTAAAGGAAAATAATTTGACGAAATAAGGAGAGATGAAAATGGTTAACATTATTCAAGACTTTATCCCAGTCGGTGCAAATAACCGACCAGGCTACGCAATGACACCTCTTTACATTACAGTGCACAATACAGCGAACACCGCAGTCGGAGCGGATGCTGAGGCTCATGCCCGCTATTTGAAAAATCCTGATACCACAACAAGCTGGCATTTTACTGTTGATGATACAGAAATTTATCAGCATCTGCCTTTAAATGAAAACGGCTGGCATGCGGGAGACGGAAACGGCAGCGGCAACCGGGCTTCGATCGGGATTGAAATTTGTGAAAATGTCGATGGGGATTTTGCGCAAGCTACAGCAAATGCCCAGTGGCTGATCAAAACATTGATGGCTGAGCACGGTATCAGCCTTGCTAACGTTGTACCCCATAAGTATTGGTCTGGCAAGGAATGTCCCCGCAAGCTGTTGGATACGTGGGATACGTTTAAAGCAGGGATTGGGGGAGGCGGCAGCCAAACTTACGTCGTGAAACAAGGTGACACGCTTACATCCATAGCGAGAATGTTCGGTGTTACTGTAGCTCAGCTGCAAGAGTGGAACAATATCGAAGATCCGAATTTTATTCAGGTCGGTCAAGTGTTAATTGTCAGTGCTCCGTCGTACGCTGCAGAACCCGAGCTCTATCCGCTTCCAGATGGCATCATTCAATTGACAACACCATATACCTCAGGAGAACACGTCTTTCAGGTGCAACGAGCACTGGCCGCTCTCTATTTTTACCCTGATAAAGCGGCTGTCAACAACGGAATTGACGGCATTTACGGACCGAAAACAGCTGACGCGGTTGCCCGTTTTCAGTCTGTTAACGGTTTAACCGCCGACGGTATATACGGGCCTGCGACTAAAGCGAAAATCGCAGCTCAACTAAGCTGATCACAGAACACAAAAATCCCGGAGCTGCTCCGGGATTTACTTTTTCTTCTTCAACTTTTTTAAAATTCCTGCACTCCGCTCCCTCACACGAAGCGAATACCCGGAAAGTCCAAACCTTCCGTAATCAACAAACTTCACACGCCTCACCAATTTTTTCACTGTATCACCTGACAATATCCTCTGTTTGTTTTAGTATATGTAACCCTTTAAGAAAAGGAATAAGGACAAGAGCTGTTTTCCCTTGTCCTTTTAGTGTGATCATGCTTTTTTTCGTTTATACTCGTCAATCAGCCGTTCGTTTTCTTTAAAGATTCTTGCTGTATGCGGACTGACTTGATAGCTTGCAACACTGGTGGTTGAACGTTTTTTCAGGATTTTAAACGGCTTCGCCGCTCGGGGCTCGCATCCGTTTTGAAACGCGCGTTCCATTATCCTTCACCTTCCTCCTCAATTGGCAGCACCAAATCATATATGCTCGTTAATGATGTGAAAAGCAAATAATCAAATTCAGTGACAATGCTGTCAGACGTCAGCTTGATGACATAGCTCTGTGTCTCGATGGTAAAAGGAATGAGAACCATTTTTCCGTATTGGTCGTAATAAACATCCTTTCGATCAAGCCGGGTTTGCACGTCTGTCGGATCGTCCATATGCTCGGTTAACCGGTCTTTATCAGCCTGTGTCGAATAGTGACAAAGGGAGGCTGTTAAATTCATTTTATCGGCATAGGTTTTCAGCAGCTTATCAATACCTTCAGCATATGCATCTATACTTCCATAATAAACATGGATCGGTTCGTTTTTCAATAGGTATTGGTATGTTTTCAGCCGATTGAGATACATGTGGAGCATTTCGTTGTTTTCTTCAAGGATTTCTCTTGTGTCTGTTTCCAGTTCGCTGCCGGCCAATTTTTTGACGTATGCGCTTAAGAAGATGAAAGCGTCAATTAAAGCGAAACTGACAGCGACAATGAGGTACCGTTCCCAGTGGGTAAATAGGGAAGAGGGCTCATATGTCCAGTATACCATAGCGCCCAGAACAAACAGCAAGTACCATGTTTTCCGGATGGCGGACATTTTTTCTTTGACCTTCGCTTCGAACCGCCACGTGGCGTACACGTATAAGCCTAATCCGGCCATGACGCACCAGACCATGATCTGAAAGAATAAAAGCATACAGCAATCCCTCACATCTGAAATAGGTTCTGCTTATTGTATTCGAGAGATACGGCTGGTTTTCCTGTTTCATCAAAAAAACCGCTCCTTTGACAGAAGCGGTGTAACCTTAAAAAATCATATTTAAAATAAAGTAGGCGATGGCACCAAGTGTCGCTGAAATCGGAAGCGTGATGACCCATGTAATGAGCATCCGCTTAGCTGTGCCCCAGTTTACGCCTTTTACCCGGTGTGACGCACCGACGCCAAGGATTGATGAAGAAATGACGTGGGTTGTGCTGACCGGCAAATGAATAAATGTGGCGCCGAAAATAATGGCTGCCCCGGTTAAGTCAGCGGATACACCGTTTACCGGACGAATCTTCATGATCTTTCCGCCAACGGTTTTGATGATTTTCCATCCGCCGATTGAAGTTCCGAGACCCATGGCTGTCGCGCAGGCGAATTGCACCCAAGTTGGAATATCATTAGCAGAAGTATGTAAATTCGCTGTGATGAGAGCCATTGTGATAATTCCCATTGCTTTTTGCGCATCGTTTGTTCCGTGTGTATATGATTGCAGGGCAGCTGTTACAATCTGCACTCTGCGGAATTGCTTGTTCGTTTTCGCCAAATTGCTGTCTTTGAAAATCAGCTTGACGATGCTGTAAAGAATAAAACCAAGGACAAAGGCAATAATTGGTGATAAGAGCAGTGCTTCAATGATTTTAATGAAGCCCTTATAATTTAACGCAGTAAATCCGGCTGCCGCAACTGCTGCACCGGCAATTGCCCCGATGATGGCATGGGATGAGCTGCTTGGGATGCCGTAGTACCATGTGATAAGGTTCCAGGCAATCGCAGCGATTAGCGCAGCCAAAATCACGACAGAGCCATTCTCTAACGTATAAGGATCTACAATGTCTTTCGTAATGGTTTTGGCAACACCTGTAAATGTCATTGCTCCGATAAAGTTCATCACAGCCGCCAATATGATGGCATGGCGCGGTTTCAGCGCTTTTGTCGATACCGAAGTCGCAATTGCGTTCGCCGTATCATGAAACCCGTTGATGAAATCAAACGCCAGAGCACAAATGACTATTAGTATTGTTAATATTAATAGAATATCCATTTTTACCCCTCGTTACGCGTTTTTCATAATGATGGTTTCAAGATTATTGGCAACACTTTGGCAAGAGTCGGCAATTTCTTCAAGCGTTTCGTAAATTTCACGATATTGAATGACTTTGATCGGATCTGTTTCATTTCCGAAAAGATTTTTTAATGATTTTCTGTGCAGGTTGTCACAACTGTGCTCATACTCTTTAATTTTAATCGCGTGAGGCTGAATATCCTTTAAGCGGTTTTCTGCCAGCAGCTCAATTGTAATCAAAATTTCTTTCGCACATTCTCTGATGTATCCGCTGAACTTATCGATATGCTCGTCTGATGAAGTGATTGAGAAAATCTCCATCATGGCAGAGAAATGTTCAATTCCGTCAAGCACATCATCCAGGCTGTTTGTCAGCTGAAGAATATCTTCGCGCTCAATAGGAGTGATGAACGCTTTGTTAAGCTCTTTAATCATGACATGAACATGATTGTCACCTTTTGTTTCATATTCCTTTAACGTATCTGCAAATTCTTTAAGCGTCGTTTGGTTAGTAACCTTAAAATTCACAAAATACTCTGCAGTTTCGTCTATGTTCTTTGCAATTTCTGTTAAAAGGAGTGAGAACTTATCTTTTTTTCTTCTTATCATTAAAAACCCTCCATAGTTTGAATGAACAATGCACACATCAAATTATTATATAGCCTTTTGTCGAAAAAAAACAGGTAAAGTCGAAAAAAACGTATCTTGACTTTTTCGATAAATCGTGTCTCCTTATTTTGACCTACTTCCCTTTAAAAAAACGACCCAAGTTTGCAAAAACTTTCTGCTTAACGTAAAAAGTATATCAAAAGTTGTGTTTTTCCTGTCAACTTTTATCTTCTGTTTCACCAAAAAACGGTTCCCTAAACAAGGGAACCGTTTTATCAGCTTGCTTTTCGTTTTTTTATCCAGTAATAAACAGGCAGCCCGGCAAGTCCGATGAGGATGGATAATCCGCAGCTCAGTGTATCTGTAATGAGTGTGCTGCCTAATACAAAGAGTGAGCCTGCGATGGCCAAAATCGGCATGAATGGGTAAAGCGGAACACTGTAGGCGCGCTTTTCTCCCTTTGTTTGCTTGCGGAGGATAAACACCGCAAAAAAGGCCATCACATAAAAAATGTAGATCATGAAAATCGAGATTTCTGAGAGCTTATCAGGGTTGCTGATCAGCATCATAATCAAAGACACGGCAATTTGGAAGGATATCGCAATCCATGGTGTGCGGAACGTCGGGTGCACATGTGACAGTTTTTCAGCAAATGGAAGCTGCTTGCGTTCCGCCATTGCAAATGACACACGCGGGAAAGAAAGGACCTTACCGTTTAAGCAGCCGAAGATGCTGACAATAATCCCGACACTGATCAGCTTTCCGCCAATTGAACCGAACAGCATGGTGGCAGCCGTGCTCGTCGCATTTTCACCAAGTGTGACAATTTCGTTCGCAGACAGGATGTGAAGCAATGCAAAATTAATGAAGATATAGATTGCTGTTACAATTAATAATCCGCCTGTCATAGCACGCGGCAGCAGCTTTTCGGGGTTTTTCATTTCTCCGCCGAGAGCGGCCAGAAGAATCCATCCGTCGTAAGCAAACAGTGTAGCCAAAATGGCTGCTCCGAAGTTCATATCGGAAATGCTTTCGTTTACTGCTGTGAAGATGTGCTGATCGCCTTTCCAAAGGCCAAAGATGATGATGCATGCAATCGGAATCAGCTTTCCGATCGTTGTCAGCGTTTGGACAAAGCCGCCGTATTTTGTACCGATAATATTAATGACGCATAAAAAGAGAACTGCTATAATTCCGATTACTTTTGATAGGCCAGATCCCCAGCCGAAAAGATTCGCCATTAAAGATCCAAAATATAAACCCAGTGCGCCAATAATCGCCGGACCGTAAATGATAATCTGCACCCAGCCGCACAAAAATCCCCAAAACTCGCCGTACACTTCTTCAAGGTACGTATAAAGCCCGCCGGTTTTTGGAATCTGCGTTCCGATTTCCGCGATTGTCAAACCGCCCGCCAGAGTTAAAATACCGCCTAACAGCCAGGCGAAAAGCGCTGTTTTTGAATCACCTGAATAAGCGAGCACAGCGCCAGGCTTCATAAAAACACCTGAACCGATAATGGTTCCGATGACAAGAGTAAGGGCAAACAAGAGGCCTATCTCTTTTTTTAAACCGTTGTCTTCAGTATGCATGTCCTTAACCTCCTATGATGTTGAAGCTTCATAATGAAGAATCTATTTTTCATATTGTAAACCCTATTTTAGAAAAGTGGAATAAAATAAATTTTCTGATTTTCGATATTTGCATGTATATGCCTGATAAAACTGTGAAAACGCATGATTTAATGAGTTATAAACGAATAAATGTATGATTATCAGATTATAAAGTTCGTGTTTTGTAGGCGGTTTTTTGCCGGTACGGAGGGTGCTGTGAGAACGAAGGAAAATAACGAACCTTCAGAGAAGCTGATATGTTGACTTTCCCGTGCGAATAAAATACCTTGTAATTAGAACAATAAATATATAACTATGATGCGATATCTCGAAATCGAGATAAAATGACCTGGAGGGACAGCATATGAAAGTCAACGGCATACACCACGTGTCGGCATTAACAGCCGACGCACAAAAAAACTTAGATTTTTATAAAAAAGTATTAGGATTAAAGCTCGTCAAAAAATCCGTCAACCAGGATGAACCGACAATGTACCATCTGTTCTACGGAGATGAAGTGGCAAATCCGGGAACTGAGCTGACGTTTTTCGAGATTCCCCGTATTGCGCCGTTTCATGCGGGAACAAACAGTATTTCTTCTATTGGTTTGCGCGTTCCAAGCACAGAAGCCCTGCATTACTGGAAAGAACGTTTTGAAGAGCATCAGGTGGCGCACAGCGGCATTGCCAAAAGAGCCGGACGTGACATATTGGCATTCCAAGATCATGAAGGACAGCGCCTTGTGCTGACTGCTGATGAGAAAGGCAAAGGATATGGTTTGCCTGTTAAACAAAGCGGCATTCCGGAAGAATTTTCGTTTCGCGGGTTAGGGCCGGTTGAACTGACTGTGCCATACGCTGAATCAACCTTACACGTATTGACGAATATTCTTGGATTTACAGAAATCAGCCGTGAAGCAGTCGAAGGGCAAGGAACCGCCGTTATTTTGGAATCTGGAGAAGGCGGTGCGGCAACAGAAATCCATTTAATAGAAAGAAACGATCTTCCACGAGAGCGCCAAGGCAAAGGAAGTGTTCACCATGTCGCGTTTCGGGTAAGAGATGAAGAAGAACTTGCCGGGTGGCACCAGATCATCAGCCGGGAAGGCTATAGCAATTCCGGCATCGTTGAACGCTACTACTTCAAGGCGCTGTATTTCAGAGAGCCGAACGGCATCTTGTTCGAGTTATCAACAGACGGACCAGGCTTTATGGTTGATGAAAACCTTGATGAGCTTGGCCAAACGATTGCTCTTCCGCCGTATCTTGAGCATCGAAGACCTGAAATTGAAGCAAAACTAAAACCGATTCAATAAATTGTGATTCATTTGCCTTCCGGCGCCGCCGGAAGGCTTTTTTTATTACCATAATTAATTTTGACCTAAACAGCATGCCTTATTAGGGAGGAAATATCAGATGCTGATTGGGAGAAATGGCTTAAAACCCTTTGCATATATGGACGATTGGTATGAAATAGACTCGGCAAAAATATTGTCTTTGTTTATTAATAGTTTATTCATATTTGCTTGTTACACTATTTCAAAGTTAGACAAAAAGGAGTGAAAAACACGTGGAAAAGAAAAAACGCGAGCTGGATATTTTCCTCATCCTCATTTTGCTCGCATCTGCATTCTTAAATATCTATAACATTTGGAAGGACGACACGGTGAATCCTTATTACACCGCGGCAGTTACAAGTATGATGCAAAGCTTTCATAATTTCTTTTATGCTTCGTTCGATGCTGCCGGCTTTATAACAGTTGATAAACCGCCTGTTACATACCAAATCCAAACGATCAGTGCACTGATATTCGGTATGCACGGGTGGAGCGTCATTCTCCCTCAAGCATTGGCGGGTGTAGGTTCAGTACTTCTTATGTACTTGCTGATTAAGCCGACATTCGGAAAAACGGCGGCACGCATTGCCTCATTTGTTATGGCATGTACGCCGATTGCTGTAGCTGTAGCACGTACAAACAATGTTGATGCATTACTGGTATTTTTCTTATTGCTGGCTACTTGGCTTCTCTTTAAAGCCATCAGAAAAGGAAAGCTAATCTGGCTGTTAGCAGCATTTTTCGTTGTTGGAGTAGGTTTCAATACAAAAATGCTACAGGCTTACATGATTTTACCGGCTTTCTTATTGTTCTATCTGATTGCGGCAAACGCCACAATCAAGAAAAAAATCGTTTCATTGGTAAGTGCTTTAGCTGTATTGGCAGCCGTTTCGTTATCATGGCCGCTCATTGTTGACAATATCCCTGCAAGCAAGCGGCCTTATATCGGAAGCAGCCAGACCAACTCTGTTTTGGAATTGGCTTTCGGATATAACGGGATTCAGCGGCTGACAGGCCAAAATTCCGGCGGCCAGGGCGGATCAAACGGAGACGCTTCAAAAGAAATGTCTTCTTCCGATAACAGTTCATCGCAAACTCAAGCACCGCCTAATCAGTCATCAAGCAGCAGCTCATCAAGCGATGATAAATCATCAAATGGCAATATGACGGCACCTCCATCCAATGGTCAAATGCCTAGCGGCGGTCAAGGAGGCCCTCCAAGCGGAGGAGATCGCGGCCAAGGCGGACCTGGCGGAGACGGAGGGAAAGGCGGTACAGGAACCGGTTCAAAAATGCAATCAGGTTCAGGAATGTTCGGGACGGGAACACCTGGTCCGCTGCGGCTTTTCCAACAAGAATTATCTGATCAAATCAGCTGGCTTCTGCCATTTGCGATTTTTGGAATTGCAGGCTTACTGATCGCAGGCGCGAGAGAAAGAAGAAGACTATCTGCAGAGCAGAAGGAAACGGTTTTCTGGGTTGCATGGCTTGTACCGATTGCCGGATTCTTCAGTGTCGCAGAATTTTTCCATCATTATTATCTCATTATGCTGGCACCGCCGATTGCGGCTCTTGTCGGTGCGGGTTGGGTAGCCCTTGTTCATCTGTATCGCATTCAGACAGGCTGGAAATCATGGCTTCTGCCGGCAGCGATTATTGCGACAACTGGATTTGAATTGTTCATTCTCAGAAACTACAACGATCAAATCGGAGCAGGATGGAGCATCGGTGTAGGGGTTATCGGCGCGTTATCTGCAATTGCTCTGCTGCTGTTCAAACAGCGCCAAAAACCGATCAGTTATTATGTATCACTTGCAGCTCTTCTTGCATTGCTGGTGATGCCGATTTATTGGGCAAGCACACCGCTTCTGTACGGAGGCAACAGCTCACAGCCTGAAACAGGGCCACAGCTTGCATCAATGAGCGGAAAAGGCATGGGAATGTCTGATGCAACTGTAAATGAAAAACTGATCAAATATCTAGAGGAAAATAACTCCGGAGCTGAATACCTATTCGCCACAACCGACTCGAACACAGCGGCGCCATATATTATTAAAACGAAAAAAGCTGTTATGACAATTGGCGGATTCAGCGGTTCTGACCCGGCTATTACGCTGACTCAATTTAAAAAGCTTGTAAAAGAAGGAAAAGTGAAATACTTCTTAGCTTCTGGAATGGGAAGAGGCGGAAACAATGACATTATTGAATGGGTTCAGAAAAACGGGAAAGAAGTGTCTTCAGATAAATGGCAATCAAGCTCTGATCAACAATCATCATCTGATCAGAAAACAGAAAATACTGATTCAGCTGATACATCAAGCAACAGCAAGTCTTCAGGCGAAAACGGTCAAATGGGCGGCGGACCTGGCGGAATGAATCAGTCAGCTTCATTATATGAACTAAATGCTGATGAATAGGAGGAAAAAACATGAGCAGACATATTCAATATTCAATTGTTGTACCTGTGTATAACGAAGAGCTTGTCATTCATGAAACCTATCAGCGCTTAAAAGAGGTCATGGATCAAACGAAGGAAAACTACGAGCTGCTTTTTGTCAACGATGGGAGCAAAGATCGCAGTATTGAGATTTTAAGAGAGCACAGCCTAATCGATCCGAGAGTGAAAATCATTGATTTTTCAAGGAACTTTGGGCACCAGATCGCCATTACAGCGGGTATGGATTATGCACAGGGGAATGCAATCGTCGTCATTGACGCCGATTTGCAGGACCCTCCTGAATTGATTTTAGATATGATTGAAAAGTGGAAGGAAGGCTATGAGGTCGTGTACGCCGTACGAACAAAACGAAAAGGGGAAACCTTTTTTAAGAAACAAACTGCGGCTATGTTTTACCGGCTCCTCAGCAGCATGACAGATATTGATATCCCGATTGATACGGGGGATTTCCGCCTCATGGACAGAAAAGTCTGTGATGAAATGAAGAGATTAAAAGAAAAAAATCCTTTTGTCAGAGGGCTCGTCAGCTGGGTGGGCTTCAAACAGACAGCGGTCGAGTACGTACGTGATGAAAGGCTCGCCGGAGAAACAAAGTACCCGCTGAAGAAAATGCTGAAGCTGTCAATGGATGGCATCACGACATTTTCACACAAACCGCTGAAGCTGGCAAGCTATGCGGGGATGTTAATGTCAGGTGCAGGATTTCTGTATATGTTTATCGTGCTGTATCTAAAGCTATTCACAGACAGCACCATTACCGGCTGGTCATCACTTATTGTGATCCAGCTCCTGTTCAGCGGCATCGTCCTTCTGATTCTAGGGATGATCGGCGAATATATCGGCAGAATCTACGATGAAGCTAAAGACAGGCCGCTTTACATCGTTCAGAAATCATATGGAATTGAAAATAAAAGACTCTATAGAGACCAGCATATGTCATAACCTGAAACCCCTGTCCGTTACGGACAGGGGTTTTTATTCTCCAGTAATCAAAGTAAAAGAAGCTGATAGATTTATGGGAAGAAGGGATTGAGAACTTGCACTGCGGTTCAGGCATGATGAAATAAAAACGGCAAAGCCTAAAAGCTTTCGTCTTAGGCTTTGCTGTATGTCAGCTGTTATATTGAGGGGCTTTTAAGAAACGCATGATCACAGCCGTACCAGTGATGTTTAATAGAATACTGGCACCCAGTGTAATTTCCCATGCCAATGTCGATTCAGGAAGGAGAAAGCTTAGCACAGAAAAGCTAATCCTGCCCAGATCATGCTCAATCCCACGGTTTTCATGTTCATATCTCTTTCTCAAACATGCATCTGATTAGAATGATGTCAGTCTGAATGATATACAGATGTCTCAGTAGAAAGTTTCATAGAGCAACAGGTCTTTTGTCTAATAAAAAGCCTCAGGCCTTTTGCGGCCTGAGGCGTTATTTCTTAAGAAGTGGTTTCTTCTTTTTGATCGAGTTTGATTTTTTTTGTCATTTCTTTGCCGTTTCTGAGAATTTTTACTTCAACGGTATCACCGATGTTTGCGTCTTTATATAAGATATTGCGCAACTCACTGCCTGTATCAATTTCTTTGCCCTTCAGGCTGATGATAATATCTTCCGCTTTCAACCCAGCCTTTTCAGCAGGAGAGCCTGAAGCGACCTCACGGATGTACACGCCCTTATTCAGCTGGCTGCCGAACAGGCCGAGTGTGCCTTCTTGGTAGTTTTGCGGCACTTGTTCTAAATCAAGCATGCTGACACCGATATACGGACGTTCAATTTGCCCTTTAGACAGCAATTCTTCTGCAATCGGTTTTACGTCATTGCTTGGAATTGCAAATCCGATGCCCTCTACATCATCCTCACTGATTTTCATACTGTTAATGCCGACAATTTTGCCGTCTGTATTTAACAACGGACCGCCGCTGTTACCTGGGTTAATCGCGGCGTCAGTTTGAATCACGTTAATGCTTGTTTGACCAGCTGATGTTGACATCGAAACCGTTCTGTCCACGCCGCTTACAATTCCCTGTGTTACTGTGCGGGACAGGTCTTTTCCGAGCGGATCTCCAATCGCAATGACGGTCTCGCCAGTTCTGAGATCAGATGAATCGCCGAAGCTTGCCACTTTTGTTACGTGGTCATCACTGATTTGAAGGACCGCTAAATCTGTTAACGAGTCACTGCCTACGAGCTTTGCTGTCACCGCAGTGCCGTCATATAATGATACCTTCAGTGAAGATGCTCCTTCTACAACGTGGTTATTCGTAATGATATAAGCCTTGCCGTTCTCTTTTTTGAAAATGACACCCGATCCTGAACCGCTTTCTGTATCTTCGCTGGAATCAGAGCTGGAACCGGATGAGTCAGAGCCGAACAAAGAACTGTTTGACTGAGCCTGAAGATTTGTGATGCCGACAATTGCCGGTGAAAGGTCTTCCACCATATCTGAGATTTTAGAAGAATCTTCGCTTTTGAATGCAGATGAGCTGCTTGAGCTTGATGAGCTTTTGCTAGATTCAGAGGACGTGCTTTTAGCTGTAACAGATTGCGTTTGCTGTTGGCTGGATGACTGTTTTACAGTGTCCTGAGAATCATGGTCGCCAAGCGGTGTAAACGTGTAAATCCCAAGGGCGATACTGCCGCCGATCACTCCGCCAAGCAGCGGTCTGAACCATCCGAACCCTCGTTTTTTCTTCTCCTGATCATGCATGACATTGCGGGCTGAGTAGGAGGTGCTCTGATCGTTCTCTTTCGCTAGAAAGACCTCATTCTCATTTCCTTCCGTTCTGTTTTCGTCACGATTGTTATCCATCATGTTCACTCCGTTTCTCTATTTTCACTAATTTCTATTTGATTATGATAGTTTTATGACTTGAGTTTATCATAAACAAAAACTGTGGGATAAAAATGAAAAGATTATGGGAAATTGTGAAAAAGGGCGGAAAACGGTACACTCTTTATTGTATATGAAAGGACTGAGTCGATGGAACAGATTGGATTGATTGGATATGGCAGCATGGCCGATATGATCGCCAGGAAGCTGTTGAAGTATGGAAAAATAAAGGAGAATGAGCTTTTTATTGAAACTAGAACGAAGGGGGAGCGGCTTAAGGCGCTGATCTCAGATTATCCAAACGTATCGGCTGATTCGCTTGAGAGCTGGGCGGAAACGTGCCGTTTGATTTTTATATGTGTCCCGCCGCTCCATGTCATCGAAACATTGCGCCGTCTGCACCCGTATGTGAACAGGAATACTCATATCGTATCCATTGCCGCCGGCGTGCCGCTGCGCCTTTTGGAGGCTGAAACAGAAGCCGGTATATCACGTGTCATTCCTGCTATTACGTCCGAAGCAGAAGCAGGCATCTCACTTGTCGTTCACAGTGAGGTATTGACAGCGGATAAAAAAGAACGTCTGAATGAATTGTTATCGGCTTTCAGCAGTGTACGAGAAATCAAAGAATCAAATTTGGATGCCGCCAGCAATTTGACGAGCTCTGCACCCGGGTTCATAGCTGCCGTCTTCGAAGAACTGGCGCTGTCTGCGGTGAGAAACAGCAGCCTGTCCAAAGAAGAAGCCTTTGATTTTCTGATTCATTCTCTATACGGTACTGGCAAACTGCTGATCGAAAAGAATATGTCTTTCGAGGAAACGCTGGGGCGTGTCGCAACGAAAGGCGGAATTACAGGGGAGGGTGCTGAGGTCATACGCGCCTCAGTGCCGGAAGTTTTTGATCAGGTGTTTGAAAGAACCCTGAAAAAATATAAGCTGCTTACAGAACAGACAGAGAAACAGAAATGAATCCTTGAAAGAGGATTCTTTTTTATCATTGAATCGTTGTGATTTTCCCCAGTTATATTGCATTTTTCCTCTTTTTTTAATATAATTTGTTAGAATATTCATAATTTAGTAAAAAAGGAGGAGCGTTATGAAACTGTATATGTCAGTAGATATGGAAGGTATTTCGGGTCTTCCGGACGATACCTTTGTTGATTCCGGCAAGCGCAATTATGAACGCGGACGGCTAATCATGACTGAAGAAGCAAACTACTGTATTGCCGAAGCGTTTAACAGCGGGTGTACTGAGGTGCTGGTCAATGACAGCCATTCGAAGATGAATAATCTGATGGTTGAAAAGCTTCACCCTGAAGCAGACTTGATTTCCGGTGACGTCAAACCATTTTCAATGGTAGAGGGGCTGGATGATACGTTTACAGGCGCTTTGTTTCTCGGTTATCATGCGAGAGCTTCCACTCCCGGTGTGATGTCACACAGCATGATTTTCGGCGTCCGTCATTTTTACATAAACGATCGGCCTGTCGGTGAGCTTGGGTTAAATGCATACGTTGCCGGTTATTATGATGTCCCGGTGTTAATGGTAGCCGGAGATGACCGGGCGGCGAAGGAAGCGGAAGAGCTCATTCCGAATATTACGACAGCCGCTGTCAAACAAACCATTTCAAGATCTGCAGTGAAGTGTTTGTCTCCTGCGAAAGCCGGCCGGCTGCTGACAGAAAAAACCGCATTTGCCCTGCAAAACAAATACAAAGTCAAACCGCTCACACCGCCGGACAGACCGGTTTTGAGCATTGAATTCGCCAATTACGGACAGGCAGAATGGGCGAATCTGATGCCGGGAACTGAACTCAAGCCGGGAACCACAACCGTTCAATTTCAGGCGAAGGACATGCTTGAAGCCTATCAGGCGATGCTTGTCATGACTGAGCTTGCGATGCGGACATCATTCTGCTAAAGGGGTGTTGAGGCTTTGGCGCGATACATGATGAAGCGTTTTTGGGCAATGGCAGCTACGATTTTGGTGATTACCACCCTGACTTTTGTTCTCATGAAGGTCATTCCCGGATCTCCTTTTAACGAGGAGCGAGGCACAAATGAAGTCGTTCAAAAAAATCTCGAAGCCTACTATCACTTAGACGATCCTCTCATTTTCCAATACATCATCTACCTAAAATCCATCATTACATTCGATTTCGGACCTTCAATTAAAAAACCGTCAGACAGCGTAAATGATATGCTGGAACGCGGATTTCCCGTTTCCTTTGAGCTTGGAATGACAGCGATTGTCATTGCTGTGATCTCCGGGCTCGTGCTGGGCGTAATCGCTGCGCTCCGCCGCAATGGCTTTTTGGACTACGCCGCGATGAGTTTGGCGGTACTCGGCATCTCCATCCCGAATTTTATTCTGGCAACATTGCTCATTCAGCAATTTGCTGTCAATCTCAAACTATTTCCCGCTGCCACATGGACGAGTCCGATCCATATGGTGCTTCCGACCGCAGCGCTTGCAGTAGGGCCAATGGCAATTATCGCCAGGCTGACACGGTCAAGCATGGTCGAAGTCCTGACGCAGGATTATATCCGCACAGCAAAAGCAAAAGGGCTTTCTCCGTTCAAAATTATCGTAAAACACGCACTCAGAAATGCACTTATGCCCGTCATTACCGTTCTGGGCACACTCGTTGCCAGCATCCTAACAGGAAGCTTTGTTATTGAAAAAATCTTTGCCATTCCGGGAATGGGAAAATATTTTGTTGAAAGCATTAATCAGCGGGACTATCCCGTGATTATGGGAACGACCGTTTTTTACAGCGTCATTCTGATCATCATGCTGTTTTTGGTCGACTTGGCCTACGGTCTGCTGGACCCGCGCATTAAACTGCATAAGAAAGGGTGAAGCGTGTGAATCTCCCTGTACAAACAGATGAACGCCAGCCAGAGCAGCACATTCAGGTGCCGGATGAATGGTTTGTCTCGAATCAGGAAAAAAATCGAGAAGCCGATTCGGTTAAGCGGCCGAGTTTGTCATACACGCAGGATGCTTGGAGGAGGCTGAAGAAAAATAAATTAGCGATGGCTGGACTTTTTATTCTTTTATTTCTTTTTGTCATGGCAGTTATCGGACCCTTTTTATCACCCCATAGTGTCGCGCGCCAATCGCTGACCGAACAAAATCTCCCGCCCTCAGCCGATCATTGGTTCGGCACCGATGAGCTCGGCCGGGATGTGTTTACCCGAACATGGTATGGAGCGAGGATTTCGTTATTTGTCGGAGTGATGGCAGCGCTGATTGATTTTGTGATCGGTGTCATTTACGGGGGCGTTGCCGGCTATAAAGGCGGCAGGACTGACAGTATCATGATGCGGATTATCGAAGTACTGTACGGGCTGCCGTATCTGCTCGTTGTCATTTTGCTGATGGTGCTGATGGGGCCGGGGCTGGGCACTATTATTGTGGCGCTGACTGTAACCGGATGGGTCGGCATGGCGAGAATTGTTAGAGGCCAGGTGCTTCAAATTAAAAATTATGAATATGTACTCGCCTCGAAAACCTTTGGTGCGAAAACCTTTCGCATCATCCGGAAGAATCTGCTGCCGAATACGATGGGAGCGATTATCGTACAAATGACATTAACCGTACCTGCCGCTATATTCGCAGAATCATTTTTAAGCTTTCTCGGCCTCGGCATACAGGCTCCGTTTGCCAGTTGGGGTGTGATGGCGAATGACGGTCTGCCTACGATTTTGTCTGGGCATTGGTGGCGCCTGTTTTTTCCGGCCTTTTTCATTTCCTTAACGATGTATGCGTTTAACGTACTGGGGGACGGATTGCAGGATGCGCTCGACCCTAAGCTGAGGAGGTAGCTGTATGGAAAAAGTTCTGTCAGTCAAAAATCTGCACGTTTCGTTTACGACTTACGGCGGGACGGTTCAGGCGGTCAGAGGGGTGAGCTTTGATTTGTATCAAGGTGAAACCTTTGCAATCGTCGGCGAATCAGGCTGCGGCAAAAGCGTTACCTCCCAAAGCATTATGGGACTGCTTCCGCCTTATTCGGCGAAGGTGACAGACGGCAGCATTTTATTTAAAAACAAAGACCTTTGCCGTCTCTCTGACAAAGCAATGAGAAGCATAAGGGGAGCCGACATTTCTATGATTTTTCAAGACCCGATGACGGCGTTAAACCCGACGCTGACTGTCGGAGACCAGCTGGGGGAAGCGCTCCTGCGCCACAAAAAAATGAGCAAAAAGGCGGTACGGGAAGAGGTGCTTTCTATGCTGTCATTGGTCGGCATTCCCGATCCCAAAGAGCGCCTGAAGCAGTATCCCCACCAATTTAGCGGCGGCATGAGACAGCGGATTGTCATTGCAATGGCGCTAATTTGCGAGCCAGACATCTTAATCGCAGATGAACCGACCACTGCCCTTGACGTGACCATTCAGGCGCAGATTTTGGAGCTGTTTAAAGAGATTCAGAGAAAAACCAATGTGTCTGTCATTCTGATTACACATGATTTAGGGGTCGTTGCCCAGGTTGCTGACAGAGTCGCAGTCATGTATGCCGGAAAAATAGCGGAAATCGGCACGAGAAAAGATATTTTTTATCAGCCGCAGCATCCATACACAAAAGGGCTGCTGAACTCTGTCCCGCGGCTGGATTTGGATGGCGCGGAGCTGATTCCGATCGACGGAACGCCGCCGGATTTATTTTCACCTCCGCCAGGCTGCCCATTTGCCGCCCGCTGTCCGAACAGGATGATCGTATGTGACAGGGTATACCCGGGCCAGACCATCAGATCTGACACGCACACCGTCAACTGCTGGCTGCAGGATCAGCGGGCCGAGCATGCGGTGCTGTCCGGAGATGCGAAGGATTGAACATGAAAAGGGGGAAGAGGATGAAACGAGTGAAAAAGCTATGGGGGATGAGTCTTGCATTAGGACTCTCGCTTGCGCTGATGGGATGTACAGCAAACGAACAGGCCGGAAAAGAAAGCGGAAATGATAAGGCAAAAACAAGCGGAGAAAAGGTGCTGTATGTAAATAACGAAAATGAACCGACTTCGTTCGATCCGCCGATCGGTTTTAATAATGTGTCGTGGCAGCCGCTAAATAACATCATGGAGGGGCTGACGCGTCTTGGAAAAGAAAATGAGCCTGAACCGGCAATGGCGGAAAAGTGGTCTGTATCAAAAGATAAAAAAACCTACACATTTACGATACGGGAAAATGCGAAATGGACAAACGGAGATCCGGTAACTGCCGGAGACTTTGAATACGCGTGGAAACGGATGCTTGACCCGAAAAAAGGCGCTTCATCCGCGTTTCTGGGCTATTTTATTGAAGGCGGCGAAGCGTATAACAGCGGAAAAGGGAAGAAAGACGATGTGAAGGTGACGGCAAAGGATGATCGAACCCTTGAAGTAACGCTTGAAGCACCGCAAAAATATTTTCTAAGCGTCGTGTCCAATCCGGCGTATTTTCCGGTAAACGAAAAGGTCGATAAAGAAAATCCAAAATGGTTTGCTGAGGCGGATACATTTGTCGGGAACGGTCCGTTTAAGCTGACGGAATGGAAGCATGATGACAGCATCACAATGGAGAAAAGCGATACGTATTGGGATAAAGATACGGTGAAGCTAGATAAGGTGAAATGGGCGATGGTCAGTGACAGAAATACAGATTACCAGATGTTTCAGTCTGGGGAACTGGATACCGCTTATGTTCCTGCTGAATTAAGCGATCAGCTGCTGGATCAGGATAACGTCAGCATTGTTGACCAGGCGGGCCTATATTTCTACCGGTTTAATGTAAACATGGAGCCGTTCCAAAATGAAAACATCAGAAAAGCCTTTGCGATGGCTGTGGATCAAAAGGAAATTGTAAAGTACGTCACGAAAAACAATGAAAAACCGGCGCGTGCGTTTGTATCGCCCGGATTTACGCAGCCTGACGGCAAGGATTTCCGTGAAGCGGGCGGAGATCTGATCACGCCAAATGAAAGCAAAGCGAAGCAGCTGCTGGAAAAGGGCATGAAGGAAGAAAACTACGATAAGCTTCCTGCGATCACCCTTACTTACAGCACGAAGCCGGAGCATAAAAAGATTGCCGAGGCTATCCAGCAAAAATTAAAAAATACCCTTGGGGTCGACGTGAAGCTGGCCAATATGGAATGGAACGTATTTTTAGAGGATCAAAAAGCACTGAAATTCCAATTCTCTCAAAGCTCATTTTTGCCTGACTACGCGGACCCTATCAGTTTTCTGGAAGCCTTCCAAACAGGAAATTCGATGAACCGCACAGGCTGGGCCAATAAAGAATACGATCAGCTGATCAAGCAGGCGAAACATGAAGGCGATGAAAAAACGCGTTTCTCCCTGATGCATCAAGCGGAAAAGCTATTGATCAATGAAGCCCCGATCATCCCGGTTTATTTCTATAACCAGGTCAACCTGCAAAACGAAAATGTGAAGGGAATCGTCCGGCATCCTGTCGGCTATATCGATTTAAAGTGGGCAGATAAAAACTAACAACGGCGATTAAGAAAATACTGCTTCTTTATGCGAAGGAGCGGTATTTTTTCTCTTTCCTGCACGTATACGTAGGGAGCAGAGCAAATGAAAGGAGTGATTCAGTTGAATCACAAGCCGAAAGCGCTGAAAAAGGGTGATACAGTCGGAGTAATCGCGCCCGCAAGCCCGCCGGATCCAAAAAAGCTTGAAACCGCGCTTTTATTTTTAGAAGAGCTCGGTCTTCAGGTGAAACTGGGCAAGGCACTGAAAAACCAGCACGGCTATTTAGCGGGACAGGATGATGAGCGGCTGGCTGATCTCCATGAGATGTTCAGAGACGAGGAGGTAAATGCAGTGCTGTGCGCATGCGGGGGTTTTGGGACAGGACGTATCGCCGCCGGCATTGATTTCAGCTTAATCCGCAAACATCCCAAAATCTTCTGGGGATACAGCGATATTACGTTTTTACATACTGCTATCTATCAAAACACAGGCCTTGTTACCTTCCATGGCCCGATGCTCAGCTCAGATATTGGCCTCGACGACGTCCACCCGCTGACAAAAGCGTCGTATGAGCAGCTTTTCCAAGAGACGGCATTCACCTATACAGAAGAGGTTTCTCCGCTGACGGTTCTTGTTCCCGGAAAAGCGGAAGGCGAGCTTGTCGGGGGAAATCTGTCTTTGCTGACGTCTACACTGGGCACGCCGTTTGAAATTGATACGAGAGGAAAGCTTCTGTTTATTGAAGATATTGACGAGGAGCCATATCAAATCGACCGGATGCTGAATCAGCTAAAAATGGCAGGAAAGCTGACGGACGCCGCCGGCATTCTTGTTTGTGATTTTCATAACTGTGTCCCGGTGAAGAGGGAGAAGTCCCTCTCACTTGAGCAAGTGCTCGAAGACTATATTGTATCGGCGGGCAAGCCTGCTCTGAGAGGATTTAAAATCGGCCACTGCTCACCGAGTTTCGCCGTTCCGATCGGTGTGCAAGCTGCAATGAATACAGCACAAAAAACTGTCGTCATCGAGGCGGGCGTTTCAGAAGGAGCGCTGAAGACATGAAAATCACTCAAATAGAAACAAGCCGAATCGCCGTTCCGCTCATAAAGCCGTTTAAAACCGCGCTTCGCACTGTGTATACGGCTGAATCTGTCATTGTAAGGATCACTTATGACAGCGGCGCAATCGGATGGGGGGAGGCGCCTCCGACGATGGTGATTACAGGAGACAGCATGGATAGCATTGAAAGTGCAATTCAC
Organism: Bacillus sp. G16; assembly: GCF_021282335.1. Classification (NCBI taxonomy): domain Bacteria; kingdom Bacillati; phylum Bacillota; class Bacilli; order Caryophanales; family Bacillaceae; genus Bacillus; species Bacillus sp. G16. The sequence continues at coordinate 134,869 of NZ_JAJSOZ010000007.1, forward strand.
AATGTCTTGAAGCCGGCACTGCTTGGAAAAAGCCTGTCCGGCTGTGAGGCCATTTTGCATGACATACAGCATCTCCTTACAGGAAATATGAGCGCTAAGGCGGCTGTGGAAATGGCGGTATACGACGGCTGGGCGCAGATGTGCGGATTGCCGCTTTACCAAATGCTCGGCGGATACCGAGATAAGCTGGAAACGGATTATACCGTCAGTGTCAACTCACCTGAAGAGATGGCAGCGGATGCCGGGAATTATCTCAAACAAGGCTTTCAAACGCTGAAAATAAAGGTCGGCAAAGAGGATATCGCAACAGATATCGCCCGTATCCAGGAAATCAGAAAACGTGTCGGGCCCGGCGTAAAACTTCGTTTAGACGCCAATCAGGGGTGGACGCCGAAGGAAGCAGTAACAGCGATTCGGAAAATGGAGGATACCGGTCTAGGGATTGAGCTTGTCGAGCAGCCTGTCCATAAAGATGACCTCGCTGGGCTTAAAAAGGTAACAGATGCGACAGACACGCCGATTATGGCCGATGAAAGTGTTTTTACGCCGCGGCAGGCATTCGAAGTTCTTCAAACCAGGAGCGCTGACTTGATTAATATTAAATTGATGAAAGCGGGCGGCATCAGCGGAGCGGAGAAAATCAATGCCATGGCTGAGGCGTGCGGGGTGGAGTGCATGGTCGGCAGCATGATCGAAACAAAGCTGGGCATTACGGCCGCGGCACATTTCGCGGCAAGCAAAAAAAACATCACACGCTTTGATTTTGACGCGCCGCTGATGCTGAAAACAGATGTAATCAAAGGCGGCATAACATACAGCGCCAGCACGATTGCGATGCCTGACAGACCAGGTCTCGGAATCACCGGAGCTGCGCATTTGAAAGGGGAAATAGAGCAATGATGCAAACTGTCATATCAGCTGTGGCCAACATCTGGACATCGCCTGATTCTCCGCGTCCATCAGATCAAGTGATGATCCGTCCGACCGTATTGATCAGAGATTGGCTGGAGCGCATGACATATGATGAGCGGCTTGGATTATGTACAGACAATGTGATCCAAACTCAGGTTCTCTTTGGCGAAAAGGTACTGGTGACGGCGGAACAGGGTGAATGGGTTTCTGTGATCGTGCCGAGCCAGCCATCCCGAAAGGATCCACGCGGATATCCGGGCTGGATGAAAAAGAACCAACTGAAAAAAACAGATCCGATCCATACACAAAACAATGTCATGATTAGCAAACCTGCTGCCTTTTTGTACAAAAGCAATGGAGAAAAGGAGATCGAATTGAGCTTTTTAACTGTCCTGCCCTTCATTGCAGAAGAAAACGGATATTTTAAAGTTTCAACCGCTTTTGGGGAAAGGTTTGTGAAGCTGACTGATGCAGTGCCTGTCCGCGAACAGAAAGGAACCGCTGAAGACATCATTCAAACGGGGGCGGTTTTTCTCGGACTTCCCTACCTGTGGGGAGGGATCAGCGGGTTTGGGTTCGATTGCTCAGGGTTTATGTACAGTATATTTAAGGCCAATGGATACTGTATCCCCCGTGATGCTGGAGATCAGGCAAAGGCGGGGGAGGATGTCCCGCTTGATAATATGAAAGCCGGTGATCTGCTATTTTTTGCTTATGAAGAAGGAAAAGGAGCGATTCATCACGTCGGTTTGTATGTAGGCGGCGGGAAAATGCTTCATTCTCCAAAGACAGGGAAATCAATCGAAATCCTTACATTAAAAGAGACCATCTATGAAAAAGAACGATGTGCGGTGCGCCGCTGTTTTTCAGAATAAGGAGGGAGACAAATGACGCCACTGCCTTTGTTAGAGGTCAGCCAGCTGAAAATGCATTTTGACGCAGGGAAAAAGCGGACAGTCAAAGCCGTCGACGGGGTCACCTTTCAGATTCATGAAGGAGAAACGTTCGGGCTAGTCGGTGAATCAGGGTGCGGGAAATCAACCTTGGGGAGAGTGCTGATGCGCCTTTATCAGCCGACAGATGGAAGTGTGACATACCGCGGCACAAATCTTCACGCACTGAGTGAAAAAGAGCAGTTTGCCTTCAACCGCAAGCTGCAGATGATTTTTCAGGATCCTTATGCTTCACTTAACCCGCGCATGACCGTTCGAGAAATTATTTTGGAGCCGATGGAAATTCACAATCTATATAATACCCATAAAGCGCGGCTTCTCGTTGTGGACGAGCTGCTTGAGGCAGTGGGGCTTCATCCCGATTTTGGCAGCCGTTATCCCCATGAATTCAGCGGCGGACAAAGACAGAGGATTGGGATTGCAAGAGCACTGTCGCTGAATCCTGAATTTATCGTGGCAGACGAGCCGATTTCTGCACTTGATGTCTCGGTTCAGGCGCAGGTGGTCAACCTGCTGAAGCGGCTTCAAAAAGAGAAAGGACTCACGTTTTTATTTATTGCCCATGATCTTTCGATGGTGAAGCATATCAGTGACAGGATCGGTGTCATGTACTTAGGGCACATGATGGAAATTACAGAGAGCGGAACACTGTATCGTGAACCGCTGCACCCCTATACAAAGGCGCTTTTGTCCTCGATTCCGATTCCAGATCCTGAATTGGAGGACAAGCGTGAGCGTATCCTTTTAAAAGGGGAGCTGCCGAGCCCGGTCAATCCGCCGAGCGGCTGCGTGTTTCGGACCCGCTGTCCGGAGGCAATGCCTGAATGCGGGGAATCCCGTCCCCAGCTTCAAGAAATCGAAGCCGGCCGATTTGTCGCTTGCCATTTGTATCGAAATGCTGAGACGACAGAAAAGGTGAGATAAAAGCAAGAGTGGCTCTGTTTTTTGCAGAGCCACTCTTTGCTTTTATGATTGATGTAAAAATTTCACGCAAACCGGGTAAGGGACAGAAACAGTTGATGGAAGCACTGTCAATCGGCCGGTTTCTTTGTCTCTTTCAAACAGTACAAGGTTGCCTGTTTCTTCATTTGATGCAACAAGGAACGCTTCCGTTGGATCAAATACAAAGTCACGAGGCCAGTTGCCTTCTGTTGAGACTCTTTCCACGAAAGCCAGCTCGCCTGAGTATTGATTCACTTCAAATACAGCGATACTGTCATGGCCGCGGTTTGCGACGTAAACAAAACGGCCGTCCTGTGTGACATGAATGGCACTTCCCTGGCTGTTATCTGTAAAATCATCAGGGATGGCAGAGACGACATGGATTTCTCGGAATTCGCCGGCAGTCGGATTGTATTCAAGCGCAATCACTTCATTGCTTAATTCTGTCATCACATAAGCATATTTTTCTTTGGGATGAAAAGCAATATGGCGAGGTCCTGCGCCGGGAGCGAAAGAATGGGTTCCGGATTCAGTCAATACGCCGTCTTTCAGCTTATAGGTGTAAAGCTTATCTGTTCCTAAATCAACCGCTACGACATAGTTGTGTTCAGGTGTGAATCCCGCGTAGTGTGTATGCGGCTTTTCCTGTCTTTCGTGCGGCCCTTTTCCTGTGTGGGCAGCTTCTGCAGCAGGAGCTTGTAAACTTCCGTCGCCTTGGACAGGAAAAGCGTGTACCTTTCCGCTGTGATAATTGGCAGTCAATACGAATTGATTTTGATCATCGACGCTTACGTGGCATGGTGATGGGCCGTCAATTAACTGATGATTCAGAAATGTTAATTCACCGCTGTTTTTATCGATTTGATAGGCAGCAACTCCGCCTTGGCCGTCTGCTTTTTCAATTGAATAAAGAATGGTGTTGTCTTTATTCGGCGTCACATATGTCGGGTTGCCCAGCTTAGCGGCAAGCTTTGGCTCGCTGAGTGTTTTTTTCTCAGTATCAAGCTCAAATGAATAAATCCCTTCGCTTCCGCCTTTTGTATATGTTCCGACATATCCTATGTACTTTGTCATGCGATTTCCCCCTTAAAAATGATGTCACCTTTATATTAACGTATCTTGATAAAATAAGCTGTTCAAAACATGAAAAAGGGGAATATTCTTCATTCACCGCGAATCAGCGGCATCGTACAGCATCTGAAGGAGCCGCCTGATTTAATAATTTCTGACAGGTCGATTTCGATGATGTGATAGCCTCTTTTCGATAACTGTTGATTGACATGGCGGTTGCAAGGGAGGCTGATGATCGTTTTTCTCCCGATAGAAAGAACGTTGGTGCCAAGCGTAAATTGTTCGTCCTCGGGCACCTCGATGAGATCATAACGTTTTGCCAGCATTTCAACTTCCTCTGGCTCAAGGGCTTTAGGATAAATTAGTGCTTCGCTTTCAGATACGATGTTAAATACGCAGTCCAAATGCAAAAATTTTTCATGCAGCTGTACTGGAATGACCGTATATTCAGGAAGCGCCTCTTCCAGCTGGCCGATGGCTGACATGTCCGTGCGCTGGCTGATTCCGACGTAGACTGTATCACCATCGATGATGACGTCACCGCCTTCAATGCTGGTATCAAGCATACAGGTGTAAGAAATGCCTTGACTGTGAAAAAACTCTTTTATGACGGCTTCTTCCCCTTGGCGAATCGGTTCAGTCATGCTCGAGAGGCAGGCTTTTTCTCCGATGACAAACCCTATGTCCCGGGTGAAGACCTGCTCGGGGAGTCCGTCGCGGACGGGCAAAAGGATGACCTCGATGTTGTGTGACCTGAGTGCTTCAACCAATCGGCTGTGCTGGTCGGTGGCGGTTTTGACATGAATATTGTCATTTTCAAAATGTTTTTGTGTTTCGTTTATGACATCTTTTATGGTCATATGCTCCGGTCTGCATAAAATCACTTTCTGAAGTGTGCCGTATTCTGTTTGGCATACCGTTTTGTACTGGTGTTTCGGGATGGATACGTCCATTTGTTTCTCCTCCTGACCGTGTGAAGAATACATTTATTATTCCCTCATCATGAAAATCATTAAACGTTTTGGAAAGAAAACCTGACAGACAAACCATTTTAAATTTTAGACAAATAGCAGAGAATATTGTTTAATAGGAGAATATGAGTGCATTTAGCTAAACGATCAGACATCAAAGGGGAGAAAGGTATGGAAACACCGGAAACAAAATTTTGTAAAGAGTCAAAGGTTGTAAAAACCAGCAGGGTGTTCCCGCTTGATACAAACAACCATAATACGCTGTTTGGCGGAAAATTAATGAGCTACATCGACGATATTGCCTCTATTTCCGCTGCGCGCCATTGCAGACGGGAAACAGTAACAGCTTCGATGGACTCTGTAGATTTTCTGAAGCCGATCGGGCAAAAGGATTCTGTCTGCCTGGAGTCATATGTGACATGGGTCGGCACATCTTCCATGGAGGTGTTTGTAAAAGTCATTAAGGAGCATCTGATGACTGGCGAACGGGAACTTGCCGCGACATCCTTTTTGACATTTGTCGCATTAGATTCAAATGGCAAGCCGGTGCCTGTACCGAGAGTTGTACCGGAAACAGAAGAAGAAATCATGCTGCACAATACAGCAGTTCAGCGAGCTAATGAACGAAAGAACCGCAAAAAACACAGCCAGGCGCTTGCAAATGCGCTCGGAACTGATAAGCCTTGGTAATCGTTAAACCCAAAACATGATGTTGTTTTGGGTTTTTTTGTGCTGTTCATCTTTCCGATGGTGATAATTACAGCGGTTAGTCCGTTTTTGCTAGGGGATTCTATAAAAAAGCAACATTTGTCACGTTAAATTGATAATTTTGTGACAATTTTATTAAAGATTCATTTTGAATATATCTTTTGTTCGTGACATCATGTATTTTAAAGATATATTTTAAATACATCTTTTTGAAAGGATTGTTTAAACGATGTTAGATAATAAAACAATCGAAATTATTAAAAGCACTGTACCCGTATTACAACAGCATGGAGAAGCGATCACTGGCCGTTTTTACGATCTGATGTTCCAAGATCATCCAGAACTTTTGAACATTTTTAATCAAACAAACCAAAAGAAAAAAACACAGCGCACTGCACTTGCAAATGCCGTTATTGCAGCTGCGGCAAATATTGATCAGCTCGGAAATATCATTCCGGTCGTGAAACAAATCGGCCATAAGCACCGCTCTATCGGAATTAAGGCTGAACATTATCCGATCGTCGGCAAATATTTGCTGATTGCGATTAAAGATGTTCTGGGAGATGCTGCGACACCTGATATTATGGAGGCATGGGAGAAAGCGTACGGAGTAATCGCTGACGCGTTCATCGGAATTGAAAAAGAAATGTATGAGGAGGCGGAGCAGCAAGCTGGCGGCTGGAAGGAGTATAAGCCGTTCGTCATCGCGAAAAAAGAGCAGGAAAGCAAAGAAATTACATCCTTCTATTTGAAGCCGGAAGACGGCAAGCCGTTACCTGAATTTCAAGCAGGGCAGTATATCAGCATCAAAGTACGGATTCCTGACTCTAAATATACGCATATTCGTCAATACAGCCTGTCTGATATGCCAGGAAAAGACTATTATCGAATCTCAGTGAAGAAAGACGGTGCCGTATCTTCCTATTTACACGATGGGCTGCATGAGGGAGATTCAATAGAGATCAGCGCACCGGCAGGAGACTTTGTTTTAGATCCTTCATCACAAAAAGATCTCGTTCTGATCAGTGCCGGAGTTGGCATTACACCAATGATCAGCATGCTGAAAACGTCTGTTTCCAAGCAGCCTGAACGGCAGATTCTGTTCATTCATGCCGCGAAAAACAGTGAATATCACGCATTGCGTCATGAGGTGGAAGAAGCGGCAAACCATTCTTCTGTCAAGACAGCATTTGTGTATCGTGAGCCAACAGAGGAAGACCGTGCAGGTGATCTTCAATTTCACGAAGGACAAATTGATCAGCAGTTCCTCAAAAAACTGATTGCCAATACAGATGCGGATTATTATATTTGCGGATCACAGTCTTTTATTACAGCAATGCATAAACTTGTGTCAGGGCTTGGATCAGCACCGGACTCTATCCATTACGAGCTGTTCGGCCCGCAATTAAGTATGGCACAGTCCGTTTGAACACATACATGAAACTCTTCTCCTTTCTGAGAAGAGTTTTTTATTGAGATAGAAGAAGGCGGACAAGCGCCTGCTTCTACATTCGGACAATCACTGATCCGCTGCTGCCGCTTGTGCATACACGGTTTTGCTGTTCTTGCATCATTCTCAGCAATTCATTATTTACCTCAATCGCTCTGATTAGCTGCTCCATTCTTAGCTCTTAACCGGCTAGTCTGTCGATTGTCTGCTGTTGCTGATAGCCCGCGGAATGAGAAGCCGATGGAAGATCATAGGGCCAATGGGTATTCGTCTTCTGATACTTCATATTGTGCCTCCAATCTATGTTGCTTTCTATTATGGTATGTGCCAGGGAAGTGCACGTTCGCCTATTTAAACACCGAATAAAAGGGTGTGATGCATAGCGCTTCTGCCTCAGGGCAAAATAGGCTCAATATGACTAGCGTGATGGAGGTAAAGACCGGTGTTGTGGATCGTATGGGCATTTTTACTGAAGCCAGTTATCGTATTTTCGATTGCGTATATTCTGTTTCGGCTTGCCGGTAAAAAAGCCGTATCACAAATGAACAATTTTGATCTGCTTTTGACCTTCGCAATCGGAACCATTATCAGTGAGCCGATTCTTACATCCAGGCTGCCGATGTCGATTTATTACGCGGGCACTTTTTTGGTGCTTTATCTTCTGATGAGCAAGCTTGCTCTTTCTAATAAATGGCGATGGCTGCTGGTCGTAAGTCCGACTGTCTTAATCCGAAACGGGGATATTGATGAACGCGGACTGCGTAAAGAAAGGCTGACTGTTAATGAACTGCTCGGAAAGCTAAGGGAAAAGGGCTATGCCGATCCGGCTGACATTGATCTTGCCATCATTGAAGAAACGGGAGAAGTGAGCGTCATTCCAAAAGAGGAAGCGAGAGCGGTGCAGGTGCGGGATTTGAATATGGAAGCTGAACGGAATTTTATCCCGATCCCCCTCATACTGGACGGTGAAATCCTTGATCATAATTTGAAGTACCTCCAAAAAAACCGAGCATGGCTGTTTGAGAAGCTTGAGGAAAAAGGATACAGCTCCAAACAGCTGTCCTCGATCACACTTGGCACGATGAATGACCGCGGCGATATATCGCTTGATTTGAATACTTCAAACGAACCGCGGCATGATCCGTATTTATATAAACCGGGAAATAACAATTAAGATTGCTCTCTATTTTTAACGAGAGCTTTTTTCTTTTTTAAAGGGAATTTTTGTTTGGCGTCAAATGTACCTAGTTAGGGGGGGAACAAACATGAAGGACTTATTCATTAGAAACGACATGGCGCCAACGGTCAGTCTACTGTATTCCGCAGTGGAAGAAAACACTCTCCGTCTGGCTTCTATCGTAAGCCGCATGACACACAGTGAACTGTATTATAGGGGGCGCTGCCAAACAAAAAACAGCACGGCTCAGCTTTTGCACCATATCGCAAATGTTGACATCAGATGGGTCTGGCGTATCAAGGAAAACCGGATACCGGATCATATTGAACAGGCATACGGCCCGATGACAGATGAAAACGGACGGCTCCCTGAACCGGAGAACCAGCCCGGTTTAGATGAACTCCTGAGAAGACATCAACATGTGGTAAAAGAGCTGAAATCGATATGTTTCACCTTAACTGAAGATGATTTGCACAAGCCGCTTTCTTACGATAATGACACCGTGACTGTAAGGTGGGGCATTTGGCACATGGCGGATCATAACCGCTATCATCAAGCACATATTGAAGCCCTCAAAAAAGAATGGAAGCAGGATTTGGCGGAATATGAGCGCTAAAACGAAGCTTGTGACCGATCGCATTCGTTTGCGCTGTATGGAAGATCGGGATCATGCTTCTTTGCTCGAGCTTTTTAACGATCCTGACGTCATGAAATATTATTCCGGTTTAAAAGATAAAAGGCAAACCCGCGAGTGGATTAATTGGAACAAAAGAAATGAAAAAGGGTACGGCGTCAGTCTGTGGATCGCCGAAGACATACGGGCAGGGGATTTTTTGGGTCAATGCGGCATCGTGCCCCAGCAGATCGAAAATCAGACAGTAATGGAAATCGGCTATATGTTTGCACGCCGCCACTGGGGGAACGGCTATGCGCAAGAAGCGGCTCGAGCCTGCCTGGACTACGGCTTCAACGAGCGGCAGTTCGGCAAAGTGGCGGCTATAATTGACCCGGATAACAAAGCGTCCATACGGGTAGCTGAGAAAATCGGCATGCTATACAGCAGAACGATCAGAAAGTGGAACAAACCAATCGCGGTATATGAAAGAAAATCTTACATTTGAAAGAAAGTGTGAAGTTGTAGTATCATAGTGTCAGATAAAGTTTTCTAGGGTTCCGCATGTCAATGGACATGGACTGGTCCGAGAGAAAACACATACGCGTAAATAGAAACGCGTATGCACACGGAGGGAAAAAAGCCCGGGAGAGTCAATCTCATGTGAGACGACTGTCCGGGGTTTTTTTGTTTTCGGAGAATCTTACTGGAAAGAAAGGAATGACTTGTAATGAAATGGGGATTAGTCGTGCTTGCCGCCGTTTTCGAGGTTGTTTGGGTGGTAGGCTTAAAGCATGCTGACTCAGCTTTAACATGGAGCGGCACAGCCGTCGGCATCATAGTCAGCTTTTATCTTTTAATGAAGGCGACAAACAGTCTGCCTGTCGGAACCGTGTATGCCGTCTTTACCGGACTCGGAACAGCTGGAACAGTGCTGAGTGAAATCATTCTGTTTCATGAGCCGATCGGATGGCCAAAGCTTTTGTTAATCGGCGTGCTCTTAATCGGTGTAATCGGATTGAAGCTTGTGACACAGGATGAGACAGACGAAAAAGGAGGCGAGGCATAATGCTGCACTGGATCAGTTTATTGTGCGCGGGCTGTTTGGAGATGGCCGGCGTGGCCCTTATGAATCAATATGCGAAAGAAAAAAACGTGAAATGGGTGCTGTTGATCATTGTTGGTTTTGCCGCATCATTTTCCTTGCTGTCGTATGCAATGGAAACCATTCCGATGGGTACCGCTTATGCTGTCTGGACTGGCATTGGCACCGCCGGCGGAGCGCTTGTCGGCATCCTCTTTTACAAGGAGCCGAAAGACGCCAAACGGATCTTCTTTATCGCTTTGATCTTATGCTCAGCCGTTGGTTTAAAAATTCTGTCATAAATTGATTTTTATCAAATCTTCAGTATAATGGATAAATAGTTTAGACTTACAAAGATAAGAGGGATTATTCATGAAATCATATATGACTCAGCGGTTAAACGAATACCGTGACGGGAATGAGGATAAAGGTCGCCTTTTGGTCAGCTGTCCCGATCAGCCTGGTATCGTTTCTGCGGTTTCCGCGTTTTTATTTGAACACGGCGCCAATATTATAGAATCCAATCAATATACGACAGATCCTGAAGGCGGCCGTTTCTTCCTGAGAATCGAATTCGACTGTGCGGGCATTCGTGAGAAAAAAGACACACTGCAGGAGGCGTTTGCGTCAATTGCGGAAAAATTCGACATGACATGGAGCTTAACATTGGCAAGCGAGCTGAAGCGTGTCGCCATTTTTGTCTCAAAGGAGCTTCACTGTCTGCATGAGCTGATTTGGGAATGGCAAACCGGCAACCTTATGGCGGAAATCGCTGTTGTCATCAGCAACCATGAAGAGGCGAGAGAGCTGGTTGAGCGGCTGAACATTCCATTCCACTATATGAAAGCGAACAAAGACATCAGAGCGGAAGTCGAAAAGAAGCAGCTTGAACTGCTTGAGCAATACAATATTGATGTGATCGTTCTTGCACGCTATATGCAGATCTTAACTCCTGATTTTGTTTCGGCTCATCCGAATCGCATCATCAATATCCATCATTCGTTCCTGCCTGCTTTTATCGGTGCGAATCCGTACAAACGGGCTTACGAGCGCGGCGTGAAACTGATCGGAGCGACATCTCACTACGTCACAAACGATTTAGACGAAGGGCCGATCATTGAACAGGATATTGAGCGTGTGGATCACCGTGACAACACGGACGCCCTTAAAAATATCGGCAGAACGATTGAGCGCAGCGTGCTTGCACGTGCTGTAAAATGGCATTTGGAAGACCGCGTCATCGTTCATGAAAACAAAACAATCGTCTTTAACTAGACGGCAAGATGCCCGCGCCATGCGGGCTCTTTTTGATGATAAAAATCCTTGACAAGTGTCCTTTTTCTTTGCATAATATAAAAAAATCATTGAGCGTTGAAGAGGATTAGTAAGCAGACCTTTCTGTGACAGAGAGCAAAATGAATCGCTGAAACATTTTGCCGCATGAAACCTGCCGAACCTGCCTTGGAGTCTTAGGGGGAAAACCTAGGCGCGTAACCTGGCGTTACAGGAAAGCGGAGCGTGCATAAGCGCGTTCAATCAAGGTGGTACCACGGAAACCCATTTCGTCCTTATGAATCAGGATGAAATGGGTTTTTTTATTGGAAGTTGGCTGGCGAAGAGCCGCGGAGGAGAATAAATGAAAAAACAAAGAATAGTAGTGAAAATAGGAAGCAGTTCGCTCACGAATAGCAACGGAAGCATTGATGAGGCAAAAATCAGAGAGCATGTTCAGGCCATTTCCCTGTTGAAGAAAGCGGGACATGAAATGATTCTGATTACCTCGGGAGCCGTAGCGGCGGGGTTTTCCAGCCTCGGTTATCCGTCCCGTCCCGTTACCATTAAAGGAAAACAGGCGGCGGCCGCGGTCGGACAAACACTGTTAATGCAGCAATATATGACTCAATTCAAACAATACGCACTGACTCCGGGACAAATCCTGTTAACGAGAAATGATTTTTCGAAAAGAGAACGGTATCGAAACGCGTACGCAACGATTATGGAATTACTGGAGCGCGGCGTCATTCCGATTATCAATGAAAACGATTCTACATCTGTTGAAGAATTGACATTCGGGGATAATGACATGCTTTCTGCGTTAGTCAGCGGATTGATTCATGCGGACCAGCTCATGATTCTCACTGACATCAACGGGCTGTATGATGCCAATCCGAATGAAAATCCTGAGGCGAAACGATTTGATTATTTGCCGGAGATCACGCCTGAATTGCTGGGGTATGCCAGTTCAGCCGGATCAAAGGTCGGCACCGGCGGCATGAAATCAAAGCTGTTAGCCGCGCAAACCGCGCTGTCTCTTGGAGTGAAAGTGTTCATTGGAACAGGCAGCGGAGAGCAAAAGCTGGCGGACATTTTGGACGGCAGGGGAGACGGCACTTATATCGGAGACAAAGAACTATCTTCGGTTAACAACACGAGACAGTGGATTCAGTTCCACTCGCCGATATCAGGTGAAATCCTCATTGATGCTGGTGCCGAGGAGGCGATGATCCATAACGGGAGCAGCCTGCTGCCGGCTGGCGTAGTGGGCGTGAACGGAAGCTTTCCGAAAGGGGCGGTTGTGGAAGTCAAGGGGCCGGGCGGCGTGATCGGCAAAGGCCAAACTCATTACTCCTCCGAGGAGATTATGGAGGCCAAAGGCAAACGAAGTGATGAACTTGATTTTGAGAAAACGTTTGAGGTGATCCACAGGAATGACTGGGTCAATTTAAAAGACTAGGAGGCGGAAAAATGAGTGAAGTTTCTGTAAAAGCGAAGCTGGCAAACGAAGCAGCAGCTGAACTGATCATGAAAACAACGGCTGAAAAAAATGAGGCGCTCAGCCTCATCGCAAACGGGCTCCGAAAAGAAATAGATTTTCTCTTAATGGAAAACGCCAAAGATATTGAGAACGGAACGAACAATGGCTTAACACCTGATATCATTGATCGCCTGACACTTGATGAGAAACGCATTCGTGATATAGCGGATGCAGTAGAGCTTTTAATTGATTTGGCAGACCCGGTCGGTGAATCTCTTGAAACGATTGAAAAAGAGAACGGACTGTTTATCGAAAAAATCCGTGTTCCGCTAGGTGTTGTCGGAATGATCTATGAAGCGAGACCGAACGTTACAGTCGACGCAGCAACCCTCTGCTTAAAGACGGGTAACGCGGTTGTTCTGCGGGGAAGCTCCTCTGCCATTCACAGCAACAAAGCACTCGTCAGCGTGATTCACAGAGCGCTTGAGCAGTCATCGCTTCCAATTAACGCCATACAGCTGATTGAGGATACAAACAGGGAAACAGCGAAAGAACTCTTTACGCTGAACGACGGTCTTGACGTATTAATCCCGCGTGGAGGCAAAAAGCTGATTGATCTCGTCGTGAGAGAATCAACAGTGCCTGTGTTAGAAACCGGAGCAGGAAACTGCCACATATTCATTGACGAAACGGCCAAACCGCAAATGGCAGAAAAGGTTGTCATAAACGCCAAAACGCAGCGCCCTTCCGTGTGTAATGCAATTGAATCATTGCTTATTCACAAAGCGTGGGCGAAGCAGCACGGGAAAGAATTGCTTGCCCAGCTGGAAAACGCGGGAGTTGAAATTCGCGGTGATGAATTTGTATGTGAACTTCATCCTTCAAGCAAACAAGCGTCAGAAGAAGATTGGGAAACTGAATTTTTAGCGCCTGTCCTCAGCGTAAAGACGGTTGAGAACGTCCAAGAAGCTGTGAAGCATATCCAACAATACGGCACCAATCATTCTGAAGCGATTTTAACTGAAGATGACAAGCACGCGGCTTATTTTCAAACCGCTGTCGATGCTGCTGCGGTCTATCATAACGCATCAACCCGTTTTACCGACGGCTTTGAATTCGGCTACGGAGCCGAAATCGGCATCAGCACGCAAAAGCTTCATGCAAGAGGGCCAATGGGGCTTCCTGCACTGACTTCTACAAAATACATCATTAAAGGAACTGGGCAAATCCGCGAATAGCGGGACAATGTTCGATGAAAAGCTTATCTCGTAAAGGGATAAGCTTTTTTTATGCGCCAAAAAATTGACACTACAAATTAGATTTTGTACAATTTAATTGTATAAAATATATTCAGGGGGAATGAAACATGAGTCAGCCATTATTTACAGCATCAGTATCAGCGGTAGGAGGAAGAGAAGGAAAGGTGATATCATCAGATCGCGTTCTCGAACTCGATGTCGCAATGCCGGGAACACCGAGAGCAAAGAAATTAGAAAAAGCGACAAATCCGGAGCAACTGTTTGCAGCAGGTTACGCAGCTTGCTTTGACAGCGCACTGCAGCTGGTAGCAAGAACAGAACGAGTGAAAGTAGAGACAGAGGTTACAGCGCATGTCAGCCTGTTAAAGGATGAAGAAGATCAAGGCTATAAATTAGGTGTGACGCTGCAGGTGAAAGGGAAAGGAGTCAGTGCATCAGAATTACAGACACTTGTGCAAAAAGCGCACGGCGTTTGTCCGTATTCAAAAGCAACCTCCGGAAATATCGATGTTACGCTGGAAGTAGCTGAATAAAATATTAAGAGGATGCCTCGTATAAGGCATCCTCAACTTTTTTGATGAAGCGTTTCCAGCAATGTATATAGAGCGGATTTTAACTGTTTCAGGTCCTCTCCGGACTGCTTTGAGAGCCCCAAGATCGTCCTTGGTATGTCAGCCGCTTTTTCTTTTAATGACTCCCCGTTCTCTGTCAGGCTGATCAATACGGACCGCTCATCCTCTTCAGATCTTTTTCTCGTAATCAAACCTTGCTGTTCCATTCGTTTCAGCATCGGAGTGAGTGTCCCTGAATCTAAATACAGCAGCTCGCCCATTTTTTTGACAGTAAGCGTTTCGTGTTCCCATAACAAAAGCAAAGCCAAATATTGAGGGTACGTCACATTCAGCTTTTCAAGCAGCGGCTTGTATTGCTTTGTCATTTCCCGCGAACTCGCATATAGCAAAAAACAAAGCTGATTCTCCAACTTCATATGGTCAAATTCATTTTCCATCTTGTTCACCAACTCTTTCTGACATTCCATTCTATTGTATCTGAAAAACATCACTTTTCCTATTCTCGGCAAACATAGCATGTTTAAAAAGATCAGAAAGGGAAATATAACAACTAGATACAAACAAGGAGGATGGAAAAAATGGCACTATTTACAGCAAAAGCAACCGCACGCGGCGGACGGGCCGGACATATTACTTCAGATGACGGCGTTCTTGATTTTGATATTGTGATGCCTAATGCAAAAAAAGAAGGACAAACCGGAACAAACCCGGAACAGCTCTTTGCGGCAGGATACGCTGCATGCTTCGGCGGCGCGCTCGAACACGTGGCCAAAGAGCAAAATATTAAAATCGATTCCGAAATTGAAGGGCAGGTCAGCCTCATGAAGGATGAGAGCGACGACGGGTTTAAAATCGGCGTCACACTTGTTGTGAACACCAAAGATTTGGATCGGGACAAGGCACAAGAGCTTGTCAATGCTGCTCATGAATTCTGCCCTTATTCGAAGGCAACCAGAGGAAATATTGATGTAAAATTAGAATTAAAATAATGACCGGCATCCTGAGGGTTCTCAGGATGTTTTTTTGTGCGGAAGCACGCGGAGCGGGCATGATCTTTTCGAAGTGTGAATACATGTAGTATAGGTGAATTCAGACTAGAGAAAAGGTGAGCACATGAAAAGACCAAAGCTGTCAGTTTGTATGATTGTGAAGAATGAAGAACGCCATATCGCACGCTGTTTGGAGAGTGTGCAGCGTATTGCTGATGAAATCATTGTGGTTGATACCGGTTCGAACGATCGTACGGAAGACATTTGCAAAAGCTTTCATGCCCAAGTTTATCATCATAAATGGGAACAGGATTTTTCAAAGGCGAGAAATGCCAGTTTACAGCATGCCAAGGGAGAGTGGATCTTGATCTTGGATGCCGACGAAGAACTAGACTCGGATACGGGCAGCCTATTGCCTTCGCTGCTGACTGACAGCCTGCCGTCTCTCGGTTGCGTGAAGGTCGTGAACTACACCGGGAAGCAATGGAATGAAAATGAAGCGTTTGAACAAAGGCAGATCAGGCTGATCCGCAATCAGCAAAACATAAGGTTTACGGGAAGTATTGGGGAAAGACCAGAGGGAAGAGAGGAAAGCAGCCCTTTCTCGCTTCCATGTATCATTCACCATTACGGTTATTTAGAGCAGGAGGCACAGCAAAAGCATCAACGCAACATGAACTTATTGGATACGGAATTGCTGACATTCTGTGCTGACCCGTCTCTCATTTATCAGAAAGCAGCTGAATATGACAGAGGAAACGAACATGATAAAGCCTTCCGGCTGGCAATGGATTGTATTAATAAATGTAAAAGAAAACAGCAAATTCCGCCGCCTGCTTTCTATTATTTAAAGTATAAATTATTGATTGACGCAGAACGGTACGAAGAAGCGAAACGGGATATCAATGAAGCGCTGGGGCATTATCCCGATTACTGCACGCTTCACTATTATAAAGGGATTATTATGTATCAGTCTAAAAAAGTAAGAGAAGCGATCACAGCGTTCGAAGCTTGCCTGCAAACCGATAGTGAAAATCTTCAGTACGTACAGGTGAAAGGAGCAGCCGATTTTAGATCAAGCTGCTGGCTCGGTGTCTGCCATGCTGAATTGCATCAGCATATGACCGCTGTTTTGTATTTGCAAAAAGCGCTGAAAGTCAATCCGAAGTGCGCACGGGCACAGCGGCTTCTCACCGAATTAACAAAGGATCAGGCCGCACATGCCTGATCCATTTAATATTCTTTCTTATTGGCAAAATCCCTCCATGCCTGGAATGGGGATAAATGCTCCTTCAGGGTCACCTGATAAAAAGGTATGTTTCTTTTTTCTGCCGGTTTATCAATTTCTTCATATATGAATGAATCATCAAATCCGGCTTCAGCAGCGTCTGTGTGCTCCGCTGCATAGTAAACGGCTTTCGGCCTGGCCCAGTAGATGGCGCCTAAGCACATGGGACACGGCTCGCAGCTCGCATATAAAATGCAATCATCAAGCTGATAGGTGTCAAGTGCCCGGCAGGCGTTTCGAATAGCCGTCACTTCTGCATGGGCAGTCGGGTCATTGCTTGTTGTGACGTTGTTCTGTCCCTCGGCAATAATGGCTCCGTCTTTCACGATAACGGCTCCGAAAGGCCCGCCAACTCCCGCATTCACTCCTTCACGAGCAAGATCGACAGCCCGTTTTAAGAACTTTTCATGATTCATCCTAAACCCTCCTGTCAATTGAGTGTTATAAGTATAGCCGAAAAGAAGTGCAAAGAACATTCTCAAAAAAGTGAAAAGTAAACAAAATATTTGGGGGATTTGCTAAGATAAGAGGAGAAAAGAGGAGGGGTGATCATGCTGCATTTATATATTGCTAGGCACGGACAGACTCAATGGAATGTGGAAAAACGGATGCAGGGCTGGCTGGATTCTGATTTAACAGAACTTGGACTGTACAACGCCCGCGCTCTTGGGAAGCGTCTGAAAGATATTGAATTGAATCAGGTTTACATCAGCCCGAGCAAGCGGACAGAAGAGACGGCAAAAACCATACTGGGATCGCGCCGGCTCCCGCTGGTTAAAGATTATATGTTCAGAGAAATGTCACTGGGCTCATGGGAAGGGAAAAAACAAGAGGATATTGAAAGAGACGAACCTGATCTTTTTCATGCTTATTTTCATCATCCCGAAGCTTATCGCCAGCCGGGATGTGAAACGTTTTTTGACCTTGAAAGCCGGGTAAGGCTGGCTCTCCAAACGATTTTAGACAGCCATACTTCTGGTAATGTTCTCTTGGTTACCCATTCCGTCTTTATATTAATGCTGTTAAATATCATAAAGGGAAGACGCATTAATGACATATGGAATTCTGCTTACATACATGATACTTCATTGAGCCTTGTGGAATTTGATGAAAATGGAGCAGCCAAAATAGTAAAAGAAGGGGATGGGGAGCATCGAAAACCGATTCCCGCTTTCTAATAGAAAAAACCATCTGCCGAAGGCAGATGGTTTCTATATTTATACAAGCTGTGTCTGCTGAGCTCTTGCCTGTTTTGCGGCTTCAACCATGTTTTTCAATGCTGCAACCGTTTCTTCCTGCTGTCTTGTTTTCAATCCGCAGTCTGGATTTACCCAGAAGCGGTCAGTCGGACAGACGGCAAGCGCATCAACGATAATGTTGTACATTTCTTCAGTTGACGGCACACGTGGGCTGTGAATGTCATATACACCAAGGCCTAGACCCTTCAGATACGGATGCTCTCTTAAGTAATCCAAAAATCCTCCGTGGCTTCTGCTGTGCTCGATCGTAATAACATCCGCGTCAAGATCATTAATCGTATCGACGATGTCTTCAAAGTTGCTGTAGCACATATGCGTATGAATTTGCGTCTCGTTTTTCACGGAAGAAGTGGTTAATCTGAATGCTTCTGCCGCCCAAGTCAAATATTCATCCCAATCTTGGGTTTTTAATGGAAGACCTTCACGCAGCGCTGGTTCATCGACTTGAATGATTTGAATGCCTGCGTCTTCAAGCGCTTTTACTTCTTTGCGAAGAGCAAGCCCAATTTGGAAGGCGATTTCTTTTCTCGAAATGTCGTTTCGAGGGAAAGACCAGTTTAAGATCGTAACAGGGCCCGTCAGCATTCCTTTCACATGCTTTGAAGTCAATGACTGTGCATACACAGTATCTTTTACTGTCATCGGTTCAATAAATTCAACATCTCCGTAAATGACTGGCGGGCGGACACAGCGTGAGCCGTATGATTGAACCCAAGCGTATTTTGTGAAGGCAAAGCCGGCCAGCTTCTCACCGAAGTATTCGACCATGTCGGTCCGTTCAAATTCACCGTGAACAAGGACATCAAGTTCCAATTCTTCCTGAATATCAATCCATCTTTTTGTTTCTGCATTGATAAAGTTTTGATACTGTTCATCAGACCACTCATTTTTCCGCCATTTTTGGCGTGCGCTCCGCACTTCAGCAGACTGCGGGAAGCTCCCGATCGTAGTCGTCGGCAAAAGCGGAAGGCCGAGAGATTTATTTTGCAGGGCTAAACGTTCTTCAAACGGAATCGGGCGCTTGAAGTCTTTATCGGCTAATTGCTCAAGCTCTTTCTTCTGTTCAGAATTCGCGCCTGTTGCAAACTGTTTGAGCGCCTGAATATCAGTTTTAGCCTGCTGAATTTGTTCGCTGATCGCCGCTTTTCCTGAAACTAAGCCTTCTTTCAAAGCTGTCAGCTCGGCTAGTTTTTCTTTTGCGTAGGATAATCCGTTAAGCAGATCCTTTTCCAAATGCTCGTCAGGGTGTTTTGCTACAGGAACGTGCAGCAGGCTGCTGGAAGGCTGAATCCACAGTTCCTCAACTTTTGCAATGCTGAGAATATCGAGAACGGCATCGAGACGTTCTTCAAGATCTGCTTTCCAAATGTTGCGTCCGTCGATTACACCGGCTGCCAGCACTTTGTCTGTTGGGAAGCCGTGTGTTTTCAGCTGTTCCAGGTTTCTTCCTTTATCGTGAACGAAATCAAGGCCAATTCCCTGTACCGGGTAAGAGATCAGCTCTTCATAAGCATCCACAGAATCAAAATACGTTTGCAAAAGCACATTCAAGGAGGAAAGCTCGCTTGTAATGTTTTCAAATAATTCTTTTGCGCCGCGGACATCTTCGGCAGAAGCTGTAACAAGCGCTGGCTCATCGATTTGAACCCATTTTACGCCTTCTTCTTCAAGCTCTTTCAAAAGCTGTACATATAACGGCACAAGGCGTTTTTGGATTGCTTTAGCTTCAGACGGCTCATAGCCTTTGGCAAGCGTAACGAACGTATAAGGGCCGACAATCACAGGTTTTGTTTCAACGCCGTATTCCTGTTTGATCCGGCGATAATCTTCGAGCTGTTTGTTTCTTGTCAGGCGGAATTCAATGCTCTCGTCATATTCCGGAACGATGTAATGGTAATTTGTATTAAACCATTTTGTCATTTCACTAGATACAGCGTCTTTAATTCCGCGGGCGATAGCGAAGTATGTATCGGTAGCGTCAGTCAAATGTCTGAACCGTTTTGGAATCCAGTTGAAGCTGACTGCTGTGTCGAGTACATGGTCATACTGGGTGAAATCAGAAACAGGCACAACATCAATCTGCTGGTCAATTTGTGTTTTTACTGCGGATAAAAATAGTTCGTCGATTTGCTTTAAAAACGTATCTTTATCAGTGCTGCCTTTCCAATACGCTTCAAGTGCTTTTTTCCATTCTCTGTTCAGTCCGATTCTCGGAAATCCTAAATTTGATGTTTTGATGGTTGTCATTGTTTCTCCTCCTTTATATGTAAAACACTCTCGTTAACCCGCGGATACAGGCTGCTAAGAGGTTTTCTCACAATAAAAAGCCTCTTTCCCATGAGAGAAAGAGGCTTTTCTGCGTAAAACACTGCCTCTCTCATCTCTCAGACACAATCTGATGGAATTAGCACCGTGCCTTATGAGACATCAGTCTCGGCGCGAAAAGCAGTGCGCCCCATTTCACAATGGAATTACGGTCGGTTGCTGTTGGGGTCAAAAGGCCAATCCCTCGCCCAACTCTCGATAAGAGAAAATGTTATTAATTTTTTGAAAAGTTGAATCATTTGTTGGTAATCTTAACAGTAATTCAAATTCGTTGTCAACATAGAATTTGAAATTTTATTTACAAATTACGACATAAATTATATGAGAAAAATAATTTTATAGGGTCATCAAATGTGATTGCTCTGCTTTTTCTGCCAGCTCATCAGGAGCAGTTAAATAAAGGAATCCATTACCTGCCAGTGTTTTTGCGATATCAAGCGGGAGTGTCCTGCGGACCAGCTGCGCATAAACCTCAGGTTCAGTTAGATCTCTTTGAAACGATTCTTCTTCAAAGCTTTTAATTAAAGCAAGTGCTCCGCTGACATGAGGGGCAGCCATTGAAGTGCCCGTCAGCTTACCGTATTTCTTATTAGGAAGGGTGGATAATATATTTTCTCCCGGTGCAACGAGATCAATTTCTTTATTTGCGTTAGAAAATTCTGACGATTCTCGAGCTACGGAAACAGAACCAACCGCGATTACATCATTATAAGCCGCAGGGTAGGAAAGCTCCTCTGTACGTTCGTCGCCGTCACCTTCATTTCCCGCTGCGCAAACGACAAGCACTCCATTTTTTACGGCGTTTTTCACCGCTTCTTCAAGCTCTGGCACATCGCTCGGTCCGCCAAGAGACATTGAGATGATATCGACTTTCTGTTCCACAGCGTAGTTAATGCCGTTAATAATCCATTCGTATTGTCCGCTGCCGTTTTCACCGCCAAGAACCTTCACAATCAATAGGCTTGCCTCAGGCGCGACTCCGGCAATGCCGCCGCTTGAATCATTAGCTGCAATTGTTCCGGCGACGTGTGTGCCGTGTCCGTTGTAGTCGGAAATCGCATCTTCCTTGCCGCCGTCATCATCCGTGAAGTTCTTTCCGCCGATGATTTGTTTTTTTAAATCAGGATGGCTTGCGTCGCAGCCAGTGTCCAATACAGCAATTTTTACATCTTTGCCTTTTACCCCTTTTGCCCACATTTCTGGCGCCTTAATCACTTTAATGCCCTCAGGAAGCTCGTTTACATCCATGATCTGCTCATTCGTCACATACGGGATCAAGCGGATTTCACCATTCATAAAAAAGCCCTCCTTTTTTATGCTTTCAAGTGGATTCAAGGGTGTTGCCTCATATTATATGAAAAAAACAACCGCTCGGACAGAGCCATTTGAAGCATTTTGAAAAAATGGGATACAACCCAAAGAATTAGTAATTTTCAAAATATTGGATGGTTTCAGCGTGTCTGACTGGGATTCAGCTGTCAGTCAAGTTATAATAGTGTTGGGGAAAGGAGCAGTGTGATGAAACTGAATGAAAAATTATATGCGTTTTTTTCAGAGCATGTGGAACAAATGGCCGAGGAATGGATTGAAACGATGGAGGAAAGTGATCCGAATTCGCTTTACGCCTTACATAATGCATCTGTAACGGAAGAATTGAAAGAGCAGGACAGGGAATTTTACCGGCATCTGAATTACATGTATGTTTTACCTGAAAAACAATTTCTCGAAGAATTTCAAGAGTGGGTCATTGAGCTGACAAACGATCAAAAGCATCTCGACACGCCGGTTCAGTACGTCATTCGGGAGTTTATGAGAAATCGGAAATTATATACGAAGTATTTTGAGAAGTTCGCAGAAGAAAACGAGTCGGCGTTTGAACCGGGAGAGAAACAAAAATGGGCCGATTTGATTGTAAGAGTCTTTGATTTTACCATTTATACATTTGTCGATCACGCAGAAACGAATGCCAAACAGCAATTAAACGCCCAGAGAGAAATGATATTGGAATTAAGCTCGCCTGTCATTACCCTGAGCAAATCAACAGCTCTGCTTCCGCTTGTCGGTGACATTGATACCGAACGGGCAAAGTTTATTCTGGAAAACACGCTTCATGCTTGTGCCAAAAGACGCGTGGAGCATCTGTTAATCGATCTGTCAGGTGTTGTGGTGGTCGATACGATGGTGGCGCACCAAATCTTTAAATTAATTGAAGCGCTCAACTTAATCGGTGTCCGATCAACCCTGTCAGGAATCAGGCCTGAAATCGCGCAAACCGCTGTACAGCTTGGGATTGATTTTTCGAACATTATAATTAAAACCAATCTTGCCCAGGCATTAAACTATCATCAATAAGAAAAAAAGCCGCTATTGACAATAGCGGCTTTTTATGAGGTAAAATATAAAGATACGAGAAAAGATCCTGCGAATAACAAGAGAACGAGGCAAAAGAACAGCCAGTCGCGGCGGTTTACGGTCAGCGTCCGGTAATATGTCCGATTTCTGCTTCCTGTAAAACCTTTCGATTCCATCGCAAGCGCCGTCCGTTCCGCTTTTCTGATGGCACTTGCCAAAAGCGGGATGGTATACCGCTTTAGCGCGCTGATTTTCTCTTTGAAGCCGTTCTCCGCCGCTCCTCCTCTGATTTTATGAGCCTGCTGGATCAGCTGGACCTCATCCTTTAACAACGGAAGAAAACGAAAGCCTGCAATGACGCCATATGCGAGCTTTGGTGAGAGCTTGCACTGCTGGACAAGGCTCAGCATAAATAAAATCGGATCGGTCGTAAAAACAAACATCATCGATAAGGCGGAAAAGCATAAAATACGAAACCCGAGAGAGATGCCGACAGACACATTGTCACTGTTGATCGAAAAAGGGCCGGCTTGAAACAAGAAATTATCCGGGGTTGTCGGAACCTTTCCAAAAACAGCGGCTGTCCATACGCATCCGAATGCCAAAATCAAAAACGGAATCGTAAACAAAAACCATTTTTTCAATGGGATTCTGGCTGCTAATAGGACACTCGCCACGATGATGATATAAAAACACGCAGGGGTGTAGGGATTGTAAATAAACGACAGCATGACAACACAGCAAAAAACCGCCGCTGCTTTCACTGTCGGATTAATGAGATGTAACGGCTGCATCATCACGCACCTCCTCTTGATATGCCATCCATTCATATAGAAGGGGAAGGGTGAGCTTTGCGTTTTTGACAAGCCTTGTTTCCTGAGAAAATAACTGCGCTGGAGATCCGTCAAAGGCCAGACCCGTATCGTGAAGCACAAGCACGCTGTCGGCATACGAAGAGACTAGCTCCATATCGTGTGTGATCATAAGGACAGCGGTTCCTTCTGCCTTGATACGCTGAATCATATCCATGCATTCAGCCGCCGTGCGGGCGTCCTGGCCAAAGGTTGGTTCGTCTAATAATAAAACCTTTACGTCATGCATGAGCATGGTAGCGACGCTCAGGCGCCGTTTTTGTCCTTGGCTGATTGCAAACGGATGATGATCAGCCAAATGCACAAGACCGAAACGATTCAGCAGGTGCTGCGCTTTTTTCTCGGTTTCAGCATCTGCTTTCTGGCCGAACAGCAGCTCGTCATATACTGTATCGGTGACAAACTGATGCTCCGGGTTTTGAAAAACAAATCCCATTCGTTTTCGCAGTTCATTTTCTTTATACGATTGCAGCGGCTTATCATATAGAAGAATCTTTCCGCTTTTCGGCTTCATCAGACGGGCGAGGACGGATAAGAGCGTCGATTTTCCGGTGCCGTTCGGGCCGACAAGCGCCGTTAAAGAGCCTTCGCGTATTGAAAAGCTGATGTCTTTGAAAATCGTCTGCTGTCCTCTTGCGAACGAAAGGCTGCTGACTTCCAGCACACTTTCCCCAGAAGGAGCTTTCTTCTTTTCAGCATGCCCGGCAGGAAAAGGTTCTTTAAACAGCGTTTCTTTTGATAGAGTAAACGGCATACTGAGTTTTTCCTGCAGGCCGCACACTTTTGGAATCGCGATGCCTAGTTCCTTTAGGGTCTCCGCTTCGTACTGAAATAGATCTTCTGTCCGGCCGTCCAGCGCTTTTTTTCCTGCTTTGTCCAGCACAATTGTCCTCTCAATCCAAGGCGTCCATTCATCAAGCTGGTGCTCAATGACGAGGAGGCTGAAGCCTTTTTCCCTCTGAAGGTCTTTCATCATGTGAACGAACTCCCGCGCTGAATAAGGATCTAACAGAGAAGTTGGCTCATCCAACATAATAAGCTCAGGCTCCATCGCCAAAATACAGGCGAGAGCGACTTTCTGCTTTTGTCCTCCTGACAGAGTGGATATCGTTTTTTCTTTTAAAGAAGTAATGCGTAATTTTTCTAAAACCGCATCAATTTTTTCTGTCATCTCTTTTTTCGGAATCTGCAGATTTTCCAGCCCGAAAGCGATTTCGTCCTCCACCGTCAGCATGCAAAACTGCTGATCAGGATCTTGAAAAACGATTCCGACATGCTGAGCAATCGTTTCGGAGGTTTCAGGGTCTGTGACCGGCTTCTGACATAAAAAAACATGTCCGGACTGTATGCCGTCGCAAGCCTCCGGGTAAAGACCGTTTAAACATAGGGCGAGCGAGCTTTTTCCGCACCCGCTCGGCCCTAGTAATAAAGCGCATTCTCCTTTTTGAAGCTCAAACGAAATGTTTTGAAAAACCGGTTTCTCGTCTTCTTCATAAGTGAAGCTGAGCTGGTCAACCGTTAGGAGCTCATCAAAGGCTTGCATTGTCTGATACCTGTTTTCGTTTCTTTTTCAGTTCCTTTCCGAGTGCCATTCCGTTTAACACACCCGTATAAGCGAGAGAGTCGCTGACAGCTTTTCCGAGGAGCCCCGCAAGAAGCGCGCCGGAAATCAGACGGATGACAAGCGAAATGAGAAGATAACCAGGTGAATATGCTGCATAGCCAGAAACAAAGAGATCATAGATAAAGCTGGCTACTGAAGATCCCATTCCTGCCAGCAAAAGTACAGGCAGAGAGTATGCTTTCCAGCGTGTCGCGAGAAATACAGCTTCAGCCCCGAGACCTTGAACAATGCCGATGACGATGACCATTGGGCCAGATGGATTTCCCAGCAGGCATTCAACGAGAGCGGCAATGATTTCAGAAACAAGCGCCGCACCCGGTTTTCGAATAATGTACGCGGCGATGACAGAAACGATAAACCAAATGCCGTAAATCGGTTCATAAGCGATTGGACCGAACATACCGGCAAGTACGTTTCCAAAATGCGTGAATAATAAATAAACAACGGCAAAAACGATACTGATAACGGACATGATGACAATTTCTTTTACTTTCCAGCTTTTCATTTTATCCCTGCTTTCTGTTTTTTCTTGATGGACTGTTAGCCGAGACATTCACAGTCATGGTTACGTGGTTTGTTTGCTGTTCAGCCATACGGAAAACGGCTTCCAGTGTTCTGAATACGTCATGCGCGTCCCCGTCAAGCTCGCTCGCGTAATGGACTCCCTGTACGAAGGTGCCTTCTGCTTTCGCAATGTCGACAGCTTCGATGATCAAACCCATATAATCCGGCTCATTCATCGGGTAAAGCGCAAATTGGCATGGTGCTTCCGCGTTCAGGCTTCCGACAGCATCTTCATTGACACGCTTGCCGTCTGCGGAAAGATATGTATCTCCTTGGGTATCGCCCGGGCACCCGATGGAAAACGTGCCGTTCATGACGATGTGTTTTTCGCTGTTCGCCGCATAAAGATAAATGGCTTTGGCAGCATCGAATACATGATCAATCGATCCGCGCAAGACTGTGCTGATATGGTCGGTTTTCGTCCAAACCTTAGATGTGTCGGTTTTTTTCAGCGCAGACTTGATCACACTGATAAAATCATCTGTCATCGGGTATAAAGAGAAGCGAAAACCAGCGATTCTGCTTGTACCGCAAATAGGATCCATTTTTCCGACCTCCTGTTTTTTTGGTAAAATAAAAAACTGCATATCCTAAGGGAATATGCAGTCATAGATCGATTAAGCGCACAAAAAAATACACCATTCGGTCAACCTGCACTTCCCCACGCTGGTATTATCCAGATCGGGTCATAAGGGATCAAAGCGCGTTTTTGCGCGCTTTATCTCAGCCAAAACAGCACCCCTAGTGCTTTCCGTATACAATTTTTTATTTTGACATCATAATAGATGATAAGAATCATTTTGTAAACAATGAAATCATTTTTTTCATATTTGGGACAGGAGAGGATGATCGATTTTGGAAAAAGGGCACATATTAATTGTGGAAGATGAAGAAAAAATCGCCAGGGTGCTTCAGCTTGAATTGGAATATGAAGGATACAGCGTCATCATCAAACAAGATGGCACAGAAGGTCTGAATGCGGCCGCGGAAGGCGGGTATTCTTTGGTGCTTCTTGATGTCATGCTTCCGGGGCTTAGCGGCCTGGAGGTACTGCGCCGATTAAGAAAAACGGATCAGCAGACACCTGTCATTTTATTAACGGCGCGAGACAGTATTCCTGATAAGGTAACAGGGCTGGACATCGGTGCGAACGACTATGTCACAAAGCCGTTTGAAATTGAGGAATTGCTTGCGAGAATCAGGGCGGCGCTGCGCCAAAATGGACCAAAAACAGAAGATATCGGCACCTTTCTTACATATGACGACTTGCGGGTGAACGAAAAAACCCGTGAAGTGAGACGGGGAAACAAAGAGGTGGAATTAACGCCGCGGGAATTTGATTTGCTCGTCTATATGCTGAAACATCCGCAGCAAGTGCTGACACGGGAGCAGATTTTAAACTCGGTATGGGGATTTGATTACATTGGTGATACAAATGTCGTGGACGTGTACATAAGATACATCAGAAAAAAACTGGACTATCCATACGAAAAACAGCTGATCCATACCGTTCGCGGGGTCGGCTATGCCATTAAGGGGTAAACGATGAAGCTGAAGACCAAGATTCATCTGTACACATCAATATCGCTGCTGGTTTTATTAATTTTGGTCCATACCGCAGTCTATCTCATTTTTTCATCCGCGCTGACATCAAAGGATGCAGCCCGGCTTGCAGATGAGACGGATAACATTGCCGAAGCGCTGCATGCTGCTGAAACAGAAGGAGTGGCTTTGCAGGACATGCTGCAGGCCTATCTTCCGGCAAACGGCATGGTCCGTGTAGTGAATGGTGATCAAAAAGCCGTCATGACCATTACAAAAGAAAAAGAGTTTAAAGATTTTCCTCTTTCATTTCACAGCGGGGAAACGGCAGATGTAAGGAAACATGACGGCAAACTGTTTGCTGAAGCCGCTGTTCCGGTTATTTGGACCGATGGGCAAGTGGTATCTCTTCAGCTGGTTGAAAGGCTCGAGAACACAGAGGAGAGTCTGTTTCTTTTGAAAATCATCTTAATCGCTGCAAGTGCTGCTGTCTGTATCGCTTCTTTTTTTGCCGGCAGCTTGCTCGCCCGCCGTATCATTAATCCGATCAGACGATTAATGATGACAATGAAAGATATACAGCGGGAGAAAGCATTCAAAACGATTTCCTTGGAAGGACAGTCGCACGACGAGTTATATCAGATGGGGCTGACATTTAATGAGATGGCGATGATGCTGAAAGAGCACTACGATAAACAGCAGCAATTCGTTCAAGACGCTTCACATGAATTGAAAACCCCGCTCACGATTATAGAAAGCTACAGCAGCCTAATGAAGCGGTGGGGGGCAAAAAAGCCGGAAGTGCTTGAGGAATCGATTGAAGCCATTCATTCAGAAGCGGTGCATATGAAAAAACTGACCAACCAGCTGCTGGCACTGGCCAAAAGCCATAAAGGTCTTGAGCTTGACCTGAAAACAATCGATCTGATTGAAGTGTCACGCGCCGTCATGCAAACGCTCCAGCCCGTCTATCAGCGTGACATTTTGCTTGAAACAGATAAGGAGAGCCTGCTTGTAACAGCTGATGAAGAACGCATCAAGCAGCTGCTGACCATTTTGCTCGATAATGCCATAAAGTATAGTGAAAAAGCCATTGTAATGACAGCCGGAACGAGGAATGGACAGCCGTTTCTGTCAGTAAGGGATGAAGGCATCGGAATACCCGAGGAGCATATCCCGCACCTGTTCGAACGGTTCTACCGGGCGGATGAGGCACGAAACAGAAAAACAGGCGGGACGGGTTTAGGCCTTTCCATTGCCAAGCAAATCGCCGATGAGCACGGCATTGAGCTGTCTGTAAAAAGCAAGCCGGACCAAGGAACAGCTGTCACCATGCAATTCAGAGAACAGAATGGGGGAGGCCGATGAAAAAAACAATAAAAGCAGTATCTGCTGCGGCAGCAGCGGTTTTAGCCGTCATCATCTGTGCGGTTCTTATCATTCGGCAAACCCACGAGGACGTCCTGTCAAAGGAGGCTGTCGTAAAAAAAATCGAGGCCTCCTATGAAGGCGAGGTCACGAAAGTAACGCAATCAAAGAATAAAAGAACATATGATATGACCCTTGAAAATCCAAAGGGAACTTATTTTATAAAAGCTGACGCAAAATCGGCTGATATTCTTTCGATAAACAGAGTAAAAGCGATGAATCCATCTGCCATGACAGAAAAAGAAGCTGAGCATCTCGCGCTTGAGCGGGTGCCGGGAACCGTCAAAAAACAAACACAACAGAATCGTGTTGCCACATATACCATACAAAAAGAAGACGGAAAAACATACGAAGTGAAGGTAGATATGCAGGCAAAAGCAGTCGTGTCGGCTGATCAGATCAGCAGTGAAGATCAACAAAAAACACCGATTACGAAAAAAGAAGCCAAAACAATTGCAGAGCGAGAAACGGGCGGGACAGCGGATGACGCAGATCTCGAAGAAAATGAGGGCACTCTCATCTTTGAAGTGGATGTTGATCTTCCGGATGATAAGGAAGCGACAGTGAAAATCAATGCCTACACCGGAAAAGTTGCAAACATTGTGTATGAAGACTGACGGTTTCTCATCAAATTCTCATCTTTCTCTCGTTTTCCTTTCATGTTGAGTGTGTAAACTGTACTCATACGAAAACAAAGGAGGAATCACATATGCTAAAGAAAAGATGGATGGTTGGCCTATTAGCAGGCTGTGTAGCGGCCGGCGGATTCAGCTACAACGCGTTTGCGAAAGAAAACAATGAAAACACACAGACTGCTTCGTTCAAGACTGGTGCACTCACTGAACAGGAAGCAGAATCGATTGCCAAAACGGTTGTTGACGGCACGGTGGATGATATCGACAGAGACATTTACAACGGCAAAGAAGTCTATGAAGTCGAGATCCAAAAAGACGGTGAAGACTACGACGTTTATGTAGATATCAATACAAAACAAGCGCTCAATGACCCGTTAAAAGAGAAAGCAGAACAAGTTGCCATAACAAAAGAAGAGGCTGAAGAGATTGCCTTAAAGCAAACAGATGGAACCGTAACAGAAAGCAAGCTTGACGAAGACGACGGTGCTTACAACTATGAAATTGAGATCAAAACGAAACAAGGAACTGAGGCGGAATTTGAGATTTCCGCAAAGGATGGACATATCATTAAGCAGGAGATAGACGACTAATCAAAACCCCGCTAGAGCGGGGTTTTTTCATGATAAGAAACCTTCTTTTGGACAATCTAAATAGAAAAGGAGGCGAAACGCATGGAAAAGAAAGAGGAGCAATACATCAATCAGGCTGAATATGTCCCTCATCCGACGAAGGAAGGAGAGTACGCCTTATTTCTTCATGAAACGTATCATTTGCTCTCTGAAGATGATGAGACGCAAACAACAGAATAAGGGCTTAGGCCCTTGTTTTGTTCCGTATTTGTGATGAAAGCGCATTTATTACTTTTTTGAGTTGACATAGCTTGTTTTTTTCTGTAATCTCAGTGTGTCAATTCAATTAGGAACTTCGTTAGGTGAGGCTCCTGTATGGAGATACGCTGCTGCCCAAAAATGTCCAAAGACGCCAATGGGTCAACAGAAATCATCGACATAAGGTGATTTTTAACGCAGCTGGATGATTGATCCTATGCCATACAGTGCTAAAGCTCTACGATTGAAGGCGCCCGCACGCTTTTTTGCCGTGCTTCTTTCTCCTTCAATCCCGAAGGCTTTTTTTATGCCTTTAAAACGAATTTTACCAAAGGAGGTGCGGAGTATGGATTCTCCCCATTCGAGTCAATCTGAAGAAGTACCCATATACTATGACAGCAAGGCAACTGATTACACGATGAGGAGACGATCTGCCGCACCTTCAGGCGAGGCCGGCACGTCTCCGTAGAGGAGGTACGAGTCCCGATGGTTCAAAACATGACCTATGACGAACTCATTTTACGCATCATTATTTTATTGCGAGACGGGAAAATCAGGGATTTCAGAAGCGTTATTGATGAGCTTCAGCCCTATGATATGGCATTTATTTTTAAAGAAATGCCGGAAAAACACCGCGCCCGCTATTTATCTTATTTAACTGTAGATGATATCACTGATATGATCGGGGAGCTGGAACGCGAATTTCAGCTTGCCGTCTTAAATAAAGTCGGAAAAACCAGAGCAACACTAGCGATGAACAAAATGGACAACGATGACCTCGCTCAATTGCTTGAAGAAATGGACGAAGAACTGAAGGAACAGCTATTGTCCAGCATGGAAGCATCAGAGTCTAAGGCTGTACAGCTTTTGATGAATTATCCGGCTGATTCAGCGGGGCGCATGATGACAAACCGATATGTGTGGATTCCTCAGCATTATACGGTAAAAGACGCGGTCGTCAAACTGAAAAGCTTTGCTGAAATAGCTGAATCGATCAACTACTTATATGTCATCAATGAAAGCAAACAGCTGGTGGGCGTACTTTCCTACCGCGATTTGATTTTAGGCGAACCTGAAGAAAAGGTGCAGGATTTAATGTTTACCCGCGTCATCTCAGCAGGCGCTCTTCAGGATCAGGAAGAAGTTGCTCGCCTGATTGAACGTTACGATTTCTTGGCGATTCCGGTAGTTGAGGAAAACAACGTGCTTGTCGGCATTGTAACGGTCGATGATATTATCGACGTCGTCATTCGGGAAGCTGATGAGGATTACGAAAAATTTGCCGCTTCCGGTAAAGACATCACCTTTGACACAAAGGCTTACGTGGCGGCATACCGGCGTCTGCCGTGGCTGATTTTACTCTTGTTTATCGGACTGATTTCAGGAAGCATTATCAGTTATTTTGAAGATGCGCTGCAGCAGGTTGTCGCGCTGGCGTTTTTCATGCCGATGGTGTCAGGGATGACAGGAAATACGGGAACACAATCTCTCGCGGTTGTCATCAGAGGTTTGTCTAAAGAAGAAATGAACAAAAAAACGATTGTACGCCTGATCCTCCGGGAGTTCAGAACAAGTATTTATATCGGAGCGGTCTGTTCTGTTCTGATTGCGATTATCGCCATCTTATGGCAGGGGAACGCACTTCTGGGATTTGTTGTCGCCTCTTCACTGCTCTTTACTTTAATTATCGGCACGATGTCAGGAACCATTATCCCTATTATTTTGCACAAGCTGAAAGTAGACCCGGCGATCGCTTCAGGACCGCTGATTACAACGTTAAACGATATTTTGTCTTTATTAATTTACTTTGGCATTGCCACTGCATTCATACACTCATTATAAAAGTAAAAAGTCCGTCTCAATTGCGAGTCGGACTTTTATCATTTAACGGTTTTTGTACCGAAAGTGAGCATTAAGCTGCCCCTCCAGCATTTTTTTCCGCACTTGCGGATCGTTTTTTACCATCTGCTCTTTTTTGCGCATATCCTTTAAAATCTCTGCCGTCTGTACGCCGTCTTCACGCTTATTGGCGATATCCATCAGCCGCTCCACATCGGCGAAAGAATATTTTCTCGTTCCCCTTGAAGAACGTTGCGGATAAATGAGCTTCCGTTCCTCATAGTACCTGATCTGTCTTACGGACAATCCTGTCAATTCACTGACAATCCCGATTGAAATCACTTTTTTGTCTTTATAAGAATGATCTTCTGTGGTCATTTTTCCACCCCTGGATGTCTTTTGATAATAGTATATAAAAAACAAAGAGAAAAAACCTGACGCTTGTCATATTTTCTAACATGAATTAGAAGATTTTTGAAAAAATACGGAAGAAAAATTAACAAGAATAATGCGTAACACACAAGCGCGTTTTATCCTTTATGTAACGAATAAATGAGGAGGAAGGATAATCATGGAGGAAGAAAAAGCGGTCTCACTGGCAAAAGAAATTATAGAGTTGGATATCAAACGTGATGAAATGCTGGAGACGTTTATGCAGCTTGCCGGAGAACATGCTTTTCAGCTATTAAGATCGGTTCAAAACGGACTGTACCGAAAATCTTCGTAAACATAAATTCTTTACATTAGATTCATACCACGTTCATTTAAATAGAGTATCTTGTGTATAGGATACCTCAAAATGAAGGAGGACGCTATGAGTAATTTATTGAAATCCGCTTTAGAAAAAGAACGAAGCCATTATTCTGAAAAACTCTTTCAAATCGGAGTTTATAATAAAGAAATAATGAACAAAATGACGATTTCCGAACTGCGAAAGGAATACGCATATTTCTTCCGCAACATTGCAAATCACAAAAAATATCCTTATACAAGATAATGTATAAGGATTTTTTTGCTTTCAGAAGGAATTTCTCGAATTATAGCGAATACATATAGTAAGGGACTGAACTCTTATTATATGTAAGGGTTTTCATTATTTTTTTATAAAAATCCTATATACGAGGTAGATATGATGAGATTATCGTTTAACGAAGAAGAAGTTGAGCGTGCGATGAATTTGTACAGAGTTTTTGCAAGGGCTTTCAAAAGTGTGTCTGAACATAGTATCCGTGACAGTAAAGAGCACGGCTTTAATCCGACTGAATTTGCTGTACTGGAGCTCCTGTACACAAGAGGCCCGCAAAAATTACAGCAAATTGGGTCGAGACTTCTGCTTGTGAGCGGAAACGTCACATATGTCATTGACAAATTAGAAAGAAACGGGTTTTTAGTAAGGGAGCAAGACCCGAAAGATAAACGCTCCGTTTACGCGCATTTAACTGACAAGGGAAATGAGTATTTGGATAAAATTTATCCGATTCATGCGCTGCGTATTGCGAGAGCATTTTCAGGCCTTTCACCTGATGAACAGGACCAGCTGATCGTCCTGCTGAAGAAAGCAGGCATTCACAGCCAGCATTTGCTGTTTCGTTAACATGTTACACTCTCTGTTTCAGGAGAGTGTTTTTTTGTTTTATATGATCCTTTTTAAAATATCTTCAATCTTCCGATCAGATATTTCACCAAGATATTGATTGACTTGTTTTTCGTATTCGTTCACCTGTTCATTCGATTGGAAAAATGCCGCAATCTGTTCTTCTGCCTTTTGCATGTCCCAGTTTCTCATATCTGTGACAAGCTTTCGTTCCTTTAGAAGGTTTAAATTCATCTCCTCCTGGCCCGGCAGCGCATGATAAATAAATACCGGAAGCCGTTTCTGTAAGCATTCGCTGATGGTCACGCCTCCGGGTTTTGTCATAATGCCTGACGCCTGTTCGTATAAACGGTTCATCTCTGCTTTGCTGTGAAGGTAGGGTATCGCCTCAATAAAAGGGTGGCCTAAACTTTTGACATAGCAGTAGAGCTTTTCGTTCCTGCCGCATAATATTTTGTATAAGATGTTTCCGCCTGGCGACAGCTCCTGAACCCATTTTAAAATCCCCCCGACCCCCATACTGCCGCCTGTGATAATGATGGTATATGGCGGATGATGCTGACAGGTGTCTGCAGATCCCATTTCAAACATCCGGTGAACGGGAATGCCGGTCAAGTATATGTTTTTCTGATTGATTCCTTCAGACACGAGCTGCTTCTTGACATCCATGATCGGAACAAAATGGTAATCAATGTTTTCCCGCCCCCATAATTGATTCACAAAAAAATCAGTGTATACATTCACAACCGTCAGATTCGGAAATTCCGGCTTAAGCCGGTTCAGCAGATAAGAAGGCAGCGCATGCGTGCAGAAGGCGATATCAGGCTGTTTTTCTTTGAGAATGTGCCTCATTTGTTGTGTGAACAGCCATTCGTACATGGTATAGCGTTTGTCATTCTGATATTCTCCGCAGGCAAGGAGCCTGTAAATGCCGCTGTACGTTTTCGGGAAATATTGAATCCATTTTAAATACGTCTCAGAGGATAGTTTTTCTAACCGTCTATACGCATGTGAAAAGATATCAATTTTTTCAGATGCCAGTCCTTGTGACTCCAGTTCAGCCTGCAGGGCATCGGCGACATGATGATGTCCGGTGGAAATGCTTAAAAAAGGAAAAATGAGAATGTTTTTCATGACGGTCCTCCTTAAAAAATATGGCAACTATATTTTGGGGAGAACGATGACAAAATATAAGGGTATTTTTGATCATAAGGAAGGTGAAGAGATGAAAACCTGTTTCCTTTCCATTTGGAGAGTGATTGACCCGTTTTATTTCTTTTTTTCAAGGCTGACCTTGATTGACAAAGATCGAAAAAGTGTCTTTCGAGTCAGGCTGACGAAGTACAAAGGGCATCATGTCGTGCTGAGCGACGGAACGCATATAAGAAAAAATGATGTGCTCGTTAAAATCCATTTGCACAATATTAAGCTGATCAGGGAGCTGCAAGGCATTGAGAGTGCAGTCAGAAAGGGGATCATTATCTATCAAAAAGTATATCAATCAATGCCGATATTATTGGAATACATCAATAATCATAAAAAAAGTGAAAAAATTAAAGGAATCGTGGGAATTACAATGCTTGACAAAGGTGTAGAAAGGCTCGGCTTTGATGTGGTCACCCCTGTCAATCCTTTTTACAGATGCTTTAAAAAGATAACCCATATGCCCATTTTATATTTAACGTCAAAGCAAGTGGGCCTGCGGCATTTACCGAATACATCCTATTTGTTTATTTCAAAAGAAAAGCTTCAGAAAACCTATCAAAAAAAAGACTGATGCCTTGGTCAGCACAGTCTTTTTTGATTATATCTGATGAAATGTCACTTCAGGGCGGCTTCCGACACGGATATTCACACCGGTTTGTCCTAAGCCTTCGCTGATATAAAACGGCTTATCGTGGTGATAATGAAGCCCTTTAATCATGTTCATGCGCACGAGCTTGCCCATTTTCACCAAATGATACGGTTTTGGCCAGTGGATTTGGCCGCCGTGAAAATGGCCTGACAGTAGGTAGTCAAAATGAACATCTTTCATATCCAGAATAATGTTAGGGTCATGTGTTAAAACAAGATGATAGCCGTTGTCTAGATTTTGATAAGAGCCGATAATATTACTGCGATTCGTGCTGTAATCATCAATGCCGATAATATTGACAGGCCCTGCAGCCGTCTCGATTTGAACATGTTCATTTTGCAGCGTGATACAGCCGTTTTCCTCTAAAACACGCTTCAATCTCTGAAAGTCCTTTTCTTTCAATACATAATCATGGTTACCGAACACCGCGTACATTCCATATGCAGGCTTCAGCTTTTGCAATGCGTTCAGGTAACCTGCCAGCTTCGGAATATTACGTTTCCGATCTAGAAAATCCCCGGTAAGCGCAATGATGTCTACAGGCTGATTTTTTGTTAAATGATACAGCTCTTCAGGTGAAACAGAAATGTTTTCTAAGTGAAGATCTGATAAATGAAGGATATTTAATTTTTTTCTGGCTGGAAGACCGTCTTTTTGATCAATTGAAATGGTGTTGACCTTCACATCTTTTGTATTGCGTTTCGCTTTATATATAAATGGCACACATACGAGTATGGCCAATGAAAGTAAGATTGTAAACAAAATATATCCCCTCCCTCCTATCAGTATAGTAAGTGATCGGGCCTTTTGGATAGCGGGAATTAATGGGTAAGAGACAGGTTGAAAAACGGATTGTCATCTGATGAATGTTTTAGAAGGGAAAAGGGATAATAAATTTTGACACATGAGGCAGAACATGCCGGATATGGAGTCAGAATAACAGATGGATGTGTAAGCGATGTTACGATTGATGAGACAACACAAAAAAGAAACATATTATCTCTGGATCGCATTATTTCTTCTTTTGCTGTATGTATCTCCGCTTTTTATTTTAAAGGAAGATGCCCATATTCGCGTCCACGATAATTTAGATTCCAATATCGCTTGGTACAAGGTGCTGGCTGATAGCGGAGAAATCGTCGGCAAGGTTGACGCGGCCATTCCGCAAATCATTAACGGGCTGCCGCGGGATGCCTTTGGCACCGAGTTGAGCGGAATTGTTTGGCTGCATGCTTTCTTTTCTTCCATGACTGCCTATGCAATAAGCCAGACAATTACAAGGGTTGTCGCTTTTTTTGGAATGTATGTGCTGCTGAAGAAGCACGTGATCCCAGAGCCAAAGGCGGCTTTCATCCGAATTGGCGTATCGCTGGCATTTGCCTTAACACCTTTCTGGCCTTCGGGAATGCTGAGTACGCTTGGATATCCTTTGGCATTGTGGGCTTTTTTGAATATCCGAAAAGGGGATATCTCATGGAGAGAGTGGCTGACGCTCGGTTTGCTTCCTTTATATTCAAGCTTTGTCTTAGGCTTCTTCTTTTTCTTGGCAGGAATGGTGTGCTTTTGGCTGTATGATGCTATCACAAAAAGAAGATGGAATTTGATGTTCTTAGGCAGTATTGCTTTTATGACCAGTATTTATCTTTTCGTAGAGTACCGGCTCGTTTATTCGATGCTGTTCTCGCACGCACCGATGCATCGGATTGAATTTATTTCATCCAGGCATGACGTTTGGCATTCTCTCCGCCTATCCGTAAAAAACTTTGTCTATGGCCATAATCATGTGATGACCGTTCACACCGTTGTCATCCTCCCGATCCTGCTGCTTTTATTTGCAGCTTTGCTGTTCAAGCGAAACCGGACAAAGCCGGAAAATGTGTATCTGTTTTTATGTGTACTTAATTACGGACTGTCTTTATGGTATGCGTTTTGGTTCAACAAAATATGGGCGGTGCCAAAGCAGAAATTTGCCTTTTTAGCTGAATTTAATTTTGCCCGTTTTCATTTCCTGCGGCCGCTTGTCATATATGTGAGCTTTGCGCTTGCTTTATATCTCATTTGGCGAATGGGAAGAGGGTGGAAATGGCTTGTATATGCCGCTGTGGCTGCACAGCTGATGGTGTTGGCGCCTTTTAATGAAGAATATACGTATGGCGTTCACTACAATGCGCCGACATTCCGGGAGTTTTATGCATCCGAGCAATTCAAAGAGATTAAGGAGTACATCGGGCGTCCGCAAGATTCATACAGGGTGGCGAGCATCGGACTGCATCCGTCTATCGCCCAATATAACGGGTTTTACACGTTAGATACGTATAACAACCTGTACCCGCTCTCATATAAATATGAATTTAGGAAAATCATCGAAAAAGAGCTGGAAAAAAACGCTCGGCTGAAACAATATTTTGATGAATGGGGCAGCCGCTGCTACCTTTTCGTCGACGAGCTCGGTAAACGTTATGATTTTAAGAAGAACTCGAAGAAAACGATCAACAATCTGGAATTAAATACAGATGTATTTAAAAAAATGGGCGGACGTTACATTTTTTCTTCAGTTCCGATCATGAATGCTGACCAAAACCATCTCGCGCTCGTCAAGACGTTTGACCATAAAGATTCCGCCTGGCGCATTTATTTATATGAAACAAGATAAGGAGGATATCGATTGAAACAGCCACAGCCAGTGTTAACCATCGTCGTTCCGTGTTTCAATGAAGAGGAAGTGTTTCAAGAGACAAGCCGTCAGCTGACAGAGGTTGTAGACGGCTTAATTGAAGAAAAATTAATTGCTGAAGACAGTAAAATTCTGTTTGTCGATGACGGCAGCAAAGACAGAACCTGGGCCTTGATTGCCATGGAAAGCATAAGAAACAAGAAGATTACCGGCTTAAAATTAGCCTGCAATGTCGGACACCAAAAAGCGCTTTTAGCCGGACTCCATAAAGCGAAGAACAGATCAGACTGCGTCATTTCGATTGATGCTGATCTTCAGGACGACATCTCTGTGATCCGGGATTTTATGCTGAAATATCATGAGGGCTGCGAGATCGTTTACGGTGTTCGCCGGAGCAGAAAAACTGATACCTTTTTCAAGCGCACGACCGCTTTAGGGTTTTATCGCCTTATGAATAAGCTTGGGATTAAATTAATTTATAATCATGCGGATTTTCGTTTAATGAATAAAAGATCGCTTGAAGAGCTCGCGCGCTATCCGGAAGCGAATTTGTTTTTAAGAGGCATTGTTCCTATGATCGGCTTTAAATCAGCCGAAGTTTTGTATGACCGTAAGGAACGCTTTGCCGGTAAAACGAAATATCCGCTCAAAAAAATGCTATCATTCGCTTTTAACGGGATTACATCATTCAGTGTTGCGCCAATTCGATTCTTTACGCTTTTAGGTTTTGTTTTACTTTTCGTCAGTGCTGTGGCGGGAATCGGCGCGTTCATTCAAAAGCTGCTCGGCCATACAAATGCAGGCTGGGCGTCGCTCATCATTTCCATTTGGTTTTTGGGCGGGCTGCAATTAATGGGAATCGGGATCATCGGAGAGTATATCGGTACGATTTTTTCTGAAGTGAAAAGACGGCCGAAATATGCAATTGATATCGATTTATATAATGAGCCGCTGAGCCCGCTCCAGCGCCAGGAAAAAGAACGGTTGGAAAAAAAGTACAGTTGAACGGAAAGAGCTGACTTAATTAGTCAGCTCTTTTTCTGCAACTGATGTAAAATGGCGCTAAGAGGCTCGTCTTGCGGGTAACGGTAAAAATCAAAAAATGGGCAGCCCTGCTTCTTAATACGATCAACGACAGTATCAATCGTAAACAGGGCGGGTGTTAAGGATGTTTGTACCTCATGCCAATAGAGCGGTGCCGCGACAGTGCCAAGGTCGTTCCCTCTTGTCGAATAAGGACAGATAATCGTTTTACCTTCTGCATGCTGCAAATAATCAAGATACAATTTGCCGTGCCTGTTTTTAATCAAGCGTTCTGTTGTAAAGAGCTCGGGAAATGCATTGGTGCAGTACTCTGCGATCAGCTGTGTAAATTGGCGTGTTTCTTCATACGTAAATGCCTCAGGAGACAAGGGAATATAAAGCTGGATGCCTTTGTTGCCGGACAGCTTCGGATACGATGTGATGCCAAAGGAGTCAAACAGCCGCTTCAGTTCATTTGCGGCCTGCACGGCCATGAGAAAGTCATCTCGTGAAGGCGGGTCCAAATCAATGACAATCTCAGCCGGACGTCTGCTTTTAATGGTTTGAAAAGGAACATGAAACTCCAAAGCAAGCTGGTTGGCAAGCCATAATAAAGTGGACATGTCCTCGCAGATGATGTGCTCATGGCTTCCATCATTGAAAGATTGAACAAAATCTGGCGCATAGTCTGGCTTATTTTTTTGAAAAAACGATTCGCTCCTTGATCCATGCGGATAGCGGATGACGGTGACAGCACGGTTTTTCAGAAATGGGAACAGGTAGTCACTGACTTCGATCATGTACTGAATAAAATCTTCCTTTGTTTTTTTATTCTTTTCAAATATGATTTTATCCAGGCTTGTGAACTGAAGCTTTGGATGAACCGGTTTTGAGTGGCGTATGACTTGCGCATACGTGCATTCAGTCCAGTCCATATGGAATTCAAAGCTGACAAACGATACCTCTCTTAATGTACCTTGGAGAATCGTTAAGTATTGAACGGTTGCACAAATCGACGGTTCAAGCGTAAATTCACCTGATGATGTTTTATGTCCGTGCTGTTCCATAATCTCGCGTATGGCGCTTTTTTCCTCATCGCGCATTCCGTGTGAGACAGAGGCAATAGGTGTCATTACGCCGTTTTTTAACACAGACACCGTCAGAAAGCCATTGTTGGGGTTGAAACCTGTTATACAAACATAAGCTTGTTTAAAATTTTTATATTTGAGCCAATCGGACGACCGCTTTTTTTCAAGCCATTTGCTGTTTGTTTTCTTCGCTACAATTCCTTCACCGTCATATTTTGTAACCATCTCCCACATCGGATCGAAATGATCATAGTAGGGGATATACTGAATGGTTTCCTTAGCGTAAGGGTCTGGAGACGCAGGAAGCTTTGCAGCAGACATGAGATCGTACAGCGATTTTTTCCGATCCAGATACGAAAGAGATGATACATCTTCTCCGCTTCGCTCTAACAGATCAAAGGCGAGAAAGCAGCACGGCCGCGCGTTTGCCGATTCCTGAATTTTGTCTGGTCTTTTCAAACGCCCCCGCACTTGAAGGTGTTCAAAATCTGCACGACAAGGGTTCACCAAACATACAATTTCGCCATCGAGTGTCAGCGGAAGAGCTTTTTCCATGTGCTGAAAGGCTGTCTTGGCGAATTGAGTGATTTCAGGGAAGGTGCTGTTAAGCTCCAAGCCATTTCTGCTAGTTAAAGTCACACCTGCTGAATGGATGCGGAGAATGCAGCGGTATCCATCATATTTTACTTCGTAGCGCCATTCTGCTCCTTTTGGCGGTGACGAAGTAAGGACGGGCTGCATCGTAAACGCCATGTGTTATGACGTGCCGGAGGCTTTTTTTCTAGTCGTTTTTTGTTTTTTATCTCCGGCTCCTTTTGGTTCAGCGGCCTGTTCTGGTGCGGCTGCCGGGGTTTCCCGGTTCGGCTTTCTCGTGCGGTCGATGCTGGCTTGCAGGGCGCTGACAAGGTCGATGACATCTTCACGAGGAGGCGCTTTATCAGGAGTGACGGCTGTTTCTTTATTTTCGAGCTTGTCATTGACTCTTTGCAGCAGGGCGTGCCGGTACGTATCTTCATATTTCTCAGGCTCAAACTCAGTCGTCAGCTCATCTATTAATGTGATAGCGGTTTGCAGTTCCTTATCGTTTACATTCGATTGATCAGGTACACCTGGGACATGGGCAGCGCTTCTGACCTCATCCGGATAATGGATAGACTCCATAATGATACAATTTTCATAAACGCGAAGAATGGCAAGCTGCTGCTTCGACCTGATTGTCATATTGGCGATGCCGATCTTTCCGGTAGAGCGCAGCGCCTCACGCAGCAGGGTATAGGCTTTCGTGCCGTTATCCCCGGGGCCGACAAAGTAGGAGCGGTTAAAATAAATCGGGTCAATTTCCTGAAGCTGAACAAAATCAACAATCTCAACGGCTTTCTCCTCATGCTCCTGCTTTAAGCTTTTTAGATCATCGTCCGTCAGCACCACATATTTTCCTTTTACATATTCGTAACCCTTTACAATTTCATCAGGACTGAGTGTTTTTTCGCAATTCGTGCAAATTTTTTCGTATTTGATTGGCGCGTGATCCTCTTTATGAAGGCTTCGCAGCTTAATGTCTTTATCCTCTGTGGCCGCATATAGCTTGATGGGAATGTTTACTAATCCGAAACTGATCGATCCCTTCCACATTGTATGCATATCGATAAACCCCTTTTTTTCTTTAGTGTGAAGAGGAGGAGTACGATTCATGTGTAGCAACTTATGGGTAAAAAAACAGCCGGCACTGTTATTGCGGCGGCTGTTCGAGAATTAATTGTTCGAGTTGTTCCGGCGGTATCGGCTTGCTGAAATAGAAGCCCTGTAAATGGTCACAGCCTTTTTCGTAAAGAAGCTGTTTTTGAGCTGAATTTTCCACGCCTTCAGCAATCACCTGCAAAGACAGCTGATGGCCCATGGCAATAATAGCCCCGGTAATTTGCTCTGATTTCGGATGGGTTTGAATATCATCGATAAACGATTTGTCGATTTTCAGCCTGTGAATCGGAAAATCCTTCAAATAGCTAAGAGAACTGTGCCCCGTTCCGAAATCGTCAATACTGATTCTGATTCCTAATTCCGTTAAAGACGACAAAAC
This sequence comes from Bacillus sp. G16, assembly GCF_021282335.1. NCBI lineage: Bacteria > Bacillati > Bacillota > Bacilli > Caryophanales > Bacillaceae > Bacillus > Bacillus sp. G16. The sequence continues at coordinate 177,191 of NZ_JAJSOZ010000007.1, forward strand.
CTTTTTGGAGTGATCGAGATTGTCCATTGTCATGCTTTCTGTCACTTCAACTTCAAGAAGCTGCGGAGGAAGCTGGTATTTCATTAGCGTGTCCTTGATCAGGGGAATCAGATCTTCGGATTGAAACTGTCTGGCGGAAATATTAATAGCGACAGAAAGATCAAAGCCTTTGTCATACCAAGCCCTTGCCTGCTTGCAGGCTTCATCTATTATCCACTTTCCGATATCAATAATGAGACCCGTCTCTTCAGCAACACCAATGAATTCTCCGGGCGGACACAGCTGCCCATCGGGGGTGACAAGGCGTATTAGTGCTTCGGCACCCGTCATTCTTTGATTTTTTGTACTGAATTGAGGCTGATAATGCAAGACAAATCGATTGTTTTCTATGGCTTCTCTGAGCACCATCTCTTGGTTAAGCTTGACGGTTTCTTTGTTGCCGATTGAAAAAGAATAGTATCTGTATTTGCTTTTGTTTCGTTCTTTAGCGGCATACATCGCCATATCTGCTTTTTTCATCAATTCAAGGCCGTCCGTCCCGTCTTTCGGTGATATCGCAATCCCGATACTGACAGATGTGACAAGCGTGTGATCCTGGATTTTAAATGGCTTTTTGAATTTTTGGATAATTTTTCTTGCTAAAACATCTGCTTCGCCTGTTCTGGTATTGGCGTCCGTCAATATGATAATAAATTCATCTCCGCCAAGGCGGGCGATAAATCCATTATCAGGGACAACAGAAGACAGACGTCTAGCTGCCAGCTGAAGCAGCTGATCGCCGACATTATGTCCTAGTGCATCGTTAATCACTTTAAAGCGGTTTAAGTCCAGAAAGAATACAACGGTGTTATAATTTAAGGTATACTCACGATTCAGCACCTCTGTTAAGTGCGAGATGGCGTGCCGTCTGTTGGGTAAATCTGTTAGCGAATCGTAATGAGCCATTCTATGGATTTCTTTTTCTGCTCTATACTGCTTTGTCATGTCCTTGCAGATGACATAAATGCTGTCCAGCTCTTGATTGACCTCAACGGGTATGAGCGTAATATTTAAGTGGAACTGGCCTTTTTCAGTGGTAAGGTCGCTATCGCTGTTAATGGCTTGTTTCTCTTTTTTGACTTGCTCAAAAAGGAGCTTAATCTTCTGCGATGTATAGTTTCTCCAATCGTGCATGCTAAATCCAAATTTGCTGACCATGTCCTCACCAGCATGATTGGATGATATAATCTCTCCTTCTAATGACAAAATAAAAATGGCATCAATATTGTGAATGATTAAAGACTGAAACCTCTGTTCGTTATCTTTTATGCGTTCGCTCTGTTTAATAAACTTTCGGTCGGCATGGGAACTGAATAATAATAGCGTTTGTATACAGAAAATGAGTAACGTAACAAAAATCGACCAATGAAACGTATGGACCTCCATATGGCTTCCGGGTGGTGCCATGTCCATGTGGAAAGTCGCCGCAAGCATCCCCGTATAGTGCATGCCTGAAATCCCTATACCCATTACAATCGAACTGATGACTTTATAGAACATAAGATGATCAGAATGTTTTTTTACAGCCAAATCAAAGAATATTTTTAACGAGACGAAAGATGCTACAATTGCAATAATTATTGAAACTGTAAAAAGAATCGGTTCGTACATAATCATTACCCGGGAAATGGAAGACATTCCGATATAGTGCATAGATGCAATAGATGCGCCAAGCACTACTGATCCGGTAAGCAATCTGTAATATGTAAGAATGTGTCGGCTGACAAAATATAATGATACAAATGATCCGGAAACAGCTGCGCCAATGGATGCCATTAAAGGCATGAATTCATATTGCATCGGCATCTCCATATGCATGGCCATCATCCCGACAAAATGCATTGCCCAAATACCGAATCCCATAATAAGTGAGCCGCTGATCAGCCAAACTTTGCTTTTTAAACCTGTATTGATGGTGACTTTCCTTGACAATTCAAGGGAAGTGTACGATGCGGCACAGGCAATTAGAATAGATAAACATATGAGTGTTATATTATACGTTACGTGTATTTCCAAATGGAGATTCCCCCCGTGTGTTCCAGTCTAGTTGACTCTCCTTAATATCGGCTGCTTAACCGCAGAGTTTCAGCCTTTAAGACTATAGAAATTGCAAGAAATACATGTGAGATTTATTTTTAGTTCAGCTGACCGTGAAAAATGTGTTAAAATCATGTTGACGTTTTCCGAAAAAACAAAATGTATTTTACATAAATTTGGACAAAGGGGAAGTGATGGATATCGAAGAGCTGATTATGTCTTGGATAGAAGCATTTAAAAGCTTATCTTATTTTGGAATATTTCTAGCGCTCTGTATTGAGTTTATCCCTGCTGAAATCGTCCTGCCGCTTGCGGGTTATTGGGTATCTAAAGGTGATATGACGCTTGCCGGCGCCGTTTTGGCGGGGTCGCTTGGGGGAGTGGCCGGCCCGCTCACGCTGTATTGGATAGGGCGATACGGAGGAAGGCCGTTTCTTGAGCGTTTTGGGAAGTACCTCTTTATTAAACCTGAGGCTCTCGATAAGTCGGATGAATTTTTCAAAAAGCATGGGGGCTTTGTAGCCTTCAGCGGCCGTTTCTTGCCAGGCATCCGCACATTGATCTCCATACCGTGCGGAATTGCAAAAATGAACGTTTGGGTGTTTTCGCTTTATACGTTCATCGCTATGGTCCCGATAACATTTGTATATGTTTATCTCGGTGTGAAACTCGGTGAAAATTGGAAGGAAGTCGGCTCTATTCTCGATCAATATATGCTTCCGATCGGGATAGCGATTTTGGTGCTGTTTGTGTTTTACTTGCTGTTGAAAAAGAGGAAAAAACGCACGCACTCCGAACATTTATCTGTATTTTTAAAAAATAAACGTTGACAAATAATCGCACTGCGCATATCATTGACGTATAATATCATATTTCTTGAAATCCCAAAGGGGAGTAGCGTCCGGAATGCTTTCCGGAAACAAAGTCGTCATTTCATGGATTGTCATATCCATCGGCTTTGTTGGCATGCCTGAATTCATGTCTAGCAAGACCTTTGCCTTATGTCGGCAAAGGTCTTTTTTGCATGGTCCGGCCGGCATAAGATCGGATGAAGAGAAAGAAAACAACTTTTTTGGGAGGGTATCATTTATGGATGCAGCATTATTATTAGAGTATGGTTGGGTTCTTCTCGTCTTGATCGGGCTGGAAGGCATTTTAGCCGCCGATAACGCGTTGGTTATGGCGGTAATGGTAAAACATTTGCCTGAGGAAAAAAGAAAAAAGGCTTTATTTTATGGATTGGCAGGGGCTTTTGTTCTGCGGTTTGGCTCTTTATTCGCGATTTCTTTTTTGGTCAACGTATGGCAGGTCCAAGCGATTGGCGCGATCTACTTACTGTATATCTCAGCAAGCCACCTATTGAAAAGGTATGTATTTAAGAAAGAAGACACGCATAAAGAGACGAAACAAAGCGGCTTTTGGCCGACTGTTTTAAAAGTTGAACTGGCAGATATCGCGTTTGCGGTTGATTCCATCTTAGCGGCAGTAGCGCTGGCGGTTACGCTTCCTGGAACATCGCTTCCGAAGATCGGCGGACTTGACGGAGGACAATTCATCGTCATTTTGGCCGGAGGTATCATCGGCCTGGTGATTATGCGGTTTGCGGCTTCAATGTTTGTTAAATTATTAAAGGAACGTCCAAGCCTAGAAACAGCAGCCTTTGTGATTGTCGGCTGGGTCGGAGTGAAGCTGGCTTTATATACACTTGCTCATCAAGATATAGCGGTTGTTTCCGAGCACTTTATCCATTCTGGAACATGGAAGTTGATATTCTGGGGTGTATTAGCGGCAATCGCGGTTTGCGGCTGGTTCATGTCAGGTGCAAAAAAACAGCCGGAGGGCGCACAAATCGAACAAAAAAACAGCAGCCGGGAAAGGGCGTAATCTTAAAGACTCTGCTTGAAAAGCAGAGTCTTTTCATGTTTAAAACGTTTTCATGGACGAAATAAAATAACATTTTTATAACAGCTTTGTTACAAAAAACACGGATAAAACCCCCTTAATTCTCTAGAAAGGCACGAAATCATGTATAGTACGTCAGAATGGTTTGTCATAATTGAGACATTGGAAATTAATATTTCTTTTTCTCCTTTGCGAATCCCTATCAAATTAGCTATCATTAATGAGTAGTTATAGGGAGGAACTGAGGTGAAACCAGTGCTTAGCCTTTTGTTTAAATTGGGTAAAAAGAAGCAAACGCTTGAAAAAACTGTTGAAAGTATACAAAAAGGCAATAAAGATCTGCAAAATGAATTAATACAGCAATATAAGCCATTTATCGCAAAGACGGTTTCATCCGTTTGTAAACGATATATAGATGAAAAAGACGATGAGTTCAGCATCGGACTGATCGCGTTTAATGAAGCTATTGAAAAATACTCACCTGAAAAAGGCAATTCTCTGCTCGCATTTGCTGAGCTTATTATAAAAAGAAAAGTCATTGATTACATCAGAAAAGAAGCTAGAAGCGCACAAAATATAAACATCGATTTACAGGAAGGAGACGATCAGGAGTCATCACAAAGCCTGATTGAAGCCGAGCTTTCCATTGATGAATACCGCCGTCAGATTGAACAGGAGCAGAGGCGGGAGGAAATTCTCTATTTTCAGAAGCAGCTCAAAGATTATGGTTTATCATTTAAGGAGCTGCTTGAAAACTCTCCAAAACATGCGGACGCAAGGCAAAACGCCATAAAGGTGGCGATTACCCTCGTTGAACATGAAGAATTGGCCGCTATCTTGTATACAAAGAAACAGCTTCCGGTGAAACAGCTCGAACAGCTTGTCTCTGTAAGCCGAAAAACGATTGAGAGAAACAGAAAATATATTATTGCGATGTGTATTATCATTACAGGTGATTATATTTATTTAAAAGATTATCTTAAAGGGGTGCTGCACTCATGAGAAGAGGGATTATAGTAGAGAAAAATAGAAAATTCGTCACGTTGCTGACCCCTGACGGACAATTTTTAAAAGCCAAAAATGATCGCCACAGCTATGAAATCGGAGAAGAAATCATGCTTCCGAGTGAGTCACGCATGGGCAGAAGGGCCAGCTTTTTTGATTTTTTAAAACTGCGCCCTTTCAAAATGGGGATTTTTACGATGACTGCTATTATGCTTTTTATTTTTATAGTTCTCCCCGTTTTTTCTAATAATAAAGCCTATGCGTATATGACAATTGATATCAATCCAAGCTTCGAAATGGCGTTAAACAGCGATTACGAAGTGATTGAACTGACGCCTCTGAACGATGAGGGGAAGAAGGTCGTGAATGATATAGATGATTGGGAGAAGACTGATTTTAAAAAGGTGATTGACGATATTATAACCGACTGCAGTGAGCACGGATATGTAAAGGAATCGAAAGAAATATTGATTTCCACTGTTTATGAAAATACGGAAGATAATACATATAAAACCGCTGTGAAAAAGCAGCTGAATGATGTGACGGAAAAATATAAAACGACATACCGCATGGAATCTCTCGAGTCAGATATGCAAACGAGGGAAAAAGCGAAGAAGGAAGGCGTTTCAACAGGCAGCTACATCAAATCAAATGAAAAGAATAATCATAAAGATTCAAAAGAAGACTCCAGCAAACCATCCGGGGAAGAGGATCAAAAGAGTGCCGGAAATGAGGATGAAACCATCGATCAAACAGATGGCGAGGACAGCAAGCAAGGAGATAATGAACGGCTGGATGATACGGATTCCGGTGAACAGAATGAAGACACAACGGATGACCAGACAGATGATAGTGACAAAGATAAAGATGTAAAGGAATCAGATGAAAACACAAATACTGAAAAAGATGGGGATCATGAGCAAACCCCAATACAAGATCCTCAAGATAAAGGAAATGAGGAAAATAGCGCTGAAAAGGGCCAAAGCCAGTATCACAGGGACTGGAATAACGGTGACAAAGGAAAGAATCGTTCTTCGTCCGGCGGGAATAACGCTTCTGACCGCCGTAATCCAAACGGCTACAGCAGTAATAATAATTCAGCTCAAACTGAAGATTCGCCGAGTGACCCCGGCGAATAATGACCTGAATTTATTTAGTTGTGCCATTTAATTGTGATTGTGCTTGCTGTACCAGACGCTTTGTCATTTCCCCGCCTACAGAGCCGTTAGCGCGTGCGACGGTATCAGAACCAAGGTTCACACCGAATTCTTGAGCCACTTCGAGTTTAAATTGGTCTAGTGCCTGCTCCACCCCTGGAACAACGAGTTTATTTCTGCTCGCCATCTTTTTCATCTCCTTTTTCTATAAAGAAATTCTTAACGCGTATTTAGTTTGAAATGTACGGGGTTTATTTATGCTGGCAATTGTTGTGGAGAATAAGAAAACCCCGGCCTTTAGCCGGGGACTATAGAATGTCAGCTGTCATTTTATGTGCAGTTGCCTGAATATGGAAAGTCAAAATGGAGAGTACTGTAATGGCGATGATCTGTCTGATTTTAAGCCATTGGCTGTCATTCAGTTCTTCAAAACGGTGGCGAAGACGATTTGTCTCCTGTTCGACGATCTCCTGCAGATTGGATTCTTTCATAGAAGGCGTGTCTTGGTGATAAATGGCATCAAGCACATATGCACAGCTTTCATAATAATCAATCGGGCTGATGACATCATCGGATCTGTCTGAGATGGTGTTAAAGGCCACTTTTAAAATAGCCCGTATGTGTTCAAAGTCATAAATGGATTTTAAATCACGTACAATTAAAAGAATGACTGCCTGTTCAACTGAATATTTTTTGCCCAGTTCAGGATGTCCGATCAGATCTTTGATATCACGCTTTACCCAGTTTTGGATCGCGGTTGACTTTAACGAAGTCAGCTCGCATAAGTTGCCAAGTTCTACGATTTCGTTTGTAGAGAGACCGTATTCTTTTTTCTGTTTTTTTCGTTCGTATCTTGTAAGAAATTCAGGAATTTCAAGATGATTGGCTGCATTGTCTGCTGACATGTTCGCTGATTGGACGAGAATGTCGAGCGGGCTTATTTCTCCTTGTCCTTTTAGGGAATATAGCAGCCGCACCATATCGGTTCGAGTGAGTTTAAAGATGTTCATTGTTCACCTCTTCAAAACAATTTGACGCAGATATAAGTTTATGTATGAATTCAAAATTAAAGCGTCATCAATACATTAACATCATACGTCTAATTACTTGCATTTTCAAACGGTTGTTTTATAATTAAATATACAGGTTCTTTTGATCTTAAAATAACGGAGGTTATTATGGCGAAAAGAATTTTTCTGTTTATTTTAACGAATATTTTGGTGCTTACAACAATCGGGATCGTTTTGTCTGTTTTAAGCTCTGTTACTGGTGTCGGAACGTACTTTACAGCTGACGGCGGTATCGATCCAATGGCGCTCCTTGTGTTCAGTTTAGTCGTTGGTTTTGTCGGTTCCTTTACATCTCTTGCGATGTCCAGATGGATGGCAAAGACGATGATGGGTGTCAGAGTGCTGAACCCGAACAAGCACACACTCAGTTATGAGGAACAGCAATTGGTTGATCGCGTACACCGATTAAGCCGCTCTGCCGGTTTAACCAAAATGCCGGAGGTCGGAATTTACCGTTCACCTGAAGTGAACGCGTTTGCGACTGGACCGTCAAAACGCCGTTCCCTCGTGGCAGTGTCGTCAGGGCTGCTGGAGCAAATGGATGATGCCGCTGTTGAAGGTGTGCTTGCACACGAGGTCGCGCATATCGCTAATGGTGATATGGTGACAATGACGCTTTTACAAGGTATCGTCAATACCTTTGTCGTCTTTTTATCGCGTATCGCAGCATGGATTGCGAGCCGTTTTGTCAAAGAAGATCTTGCGCCGATCGTTCATTTTATTGCAATGATTGTCTTTCAGATTGTCTTTTCCATTCTCGGCAGCCTGGTTGTGTTTGCGTACTCACGCCATCGTGAATTCCATGCTGACAGGGGAGGAGCGGATCTTGCCGGCAAGGATAAGATGATTCATGCGCTCCGGACGCTTAAGAGCTATTCTTCCCGCATTATGGAAGACGATCAGACAGCTGTCCAAACATTAAAGATTAATGGCAAGAAGCGATCTTCGCTTTTCTCTACTCACCCTGATTTAGATGAGCGAATCAGACGGTTAGAAGCGAAATAACAACATTCCTCTGAGACAATCCTCAGAGGTTTTTTTTATTCCTTTGACTAAAACGATAAAAAATGAAGCAAGTTAAGAAAATGTTTCGTAAAAGCCTTTAAAAATGGACCTAATATCTTTAGAATAATTACCGTATCTAAAAAGAGAGGCAGAAGGATTTTACATGAAATTTAAGCTTGGAAAACTGATACAGGCACTATCTCCAGCCCAGCTGATTGCATTATATTATTTTCTTGCAGTTACTGTGGCCGTTATATTGCTGAGTCTGCCGGCGGCCCATAAACCGGGGGCGGACTGGACGTTTATTGATGCGCTGTTTACGGCTGTCAGTTCAGTCAGCGTGACGGGGCTGACGGTAGTTGATACAGCTGACACATTCAGCACAATAGGTATTTTTATATTGGCATTTGTTCTGCAATTTGGCGGAATCGGGATTATGACGCTCGGAACGTTTATTTGGCTGATCATGGGAAAACGAATCGGGCTGAAAGAACGTAAATTGATTATGGTTGACCAAAACCAATCCCAGTTTTCAGGGATTGTCAATCTCATGAAGCAGGTTCTTTTTCTGATCTTGTGGATTGAATTTTTTGGCGGGCTCATACTCGGCACCTATTTCTTAACCTACTATGATTCCTATCAGGAAGCTTATTTACACGGATTTTTTGCCAGTATCAGCGCAACCACAAATGGCGGATTTGATATTACCGGCAGTTCCATGATTCCATTCCGCCACGATTATTTTGTGCAGTTTATTACAATGCTTTTAATTGTATTTGGAGCAATTGGATTTCCCGTGCTTGTCGAAGTAAAGGATTTCTTGTTTTCAAAGCATCGGAGATACCCGTTTACACTTTTTACGAAAATCACGACCGTTACGTTCGGCTCACTCGTCTTGTTTGGAGCCATCGGCATTTATATCCTGGAAGCAAACCACGCGTTTGCGGGAAAGTCATGGCATGACATTTTGTTTCTGTCCCTGTTTCAATCAACGGCAACCCGAAGCGGGGGGCTGGCAACCATTGATATCAGCCAATTATCAGATGCTACAATATTTTTTGTTTGCGCGCTGATGTTTATCGGAGCGTCGCCAAGCTCAGTCGGGGGAGGCATACGGACAACGACTTTCGCTCTGAACCTTCTTGCGCTGTTTCATTTTGCCCGCGGCAATAAAGCGGTAAAGGTATTCAAGCGGGAGCTCCACCCTGCAGATCTCATGAAGTCGCTTGTTGTCACGATGATGGCAATCCTGCTCGTTTTTGGCGCGACACTTATCCTGACCATCACAGAAAAGCATTCTCTGCCGGAGCTGTTGTTTGAAGTGTGTTCGGCATTCGGCACAACCGGACTGTCGCTTGGCATTACTGCTGATTTGAGCAACGTTGGAAAATGCGTCATTATGATTGTGATGTTTATCGGGCGAATCGGCATCCTGACCTTCCTGTACCTGATCGGAAGAAAGGAAATCGAAGCGAATTATCATTATCCGAAGGAAAGAGTGATTATCGGATAGAAAAAACACCGCATGTTTTGCGGTGTTTTTTTGATTGCCAAAAAAAAGATGTGTGACGCCGTTTCAGTTGGAGAACCTAACATCAACAGGTGCAGCTTAAGGATCTTGTACCTTTAATGAAATAAAATGTCTGAAAACTGGCGAGGAGGATTCGTATGAAGCGCAAAGCTGAAGTGAATGAAGCCATTAAAAATAACAATACACCTACCGAGAGCATGGACCCAAATTCATATAAGACACAGTATCATGACGAACCGAATTTTAGGGGTGCAAACCGCAATTCCAAACAGGGTCAGCAAGGAGGCATGTGATTTTGAAGAAAAACCGTCATAGCAAAGATATGCAAAATCATAAAAAGCCTATGAATAAGAAGGTGCTGGAGGAAGAATTCTCAAGTGAATTTGGGGATTACAATGCCGGAAAAATCATCGAAACGCTAGAAGTCACAAAGCCTAAAAAGAAAAAAGAGAAAAAACAAAAATAAAAAAAGACCTCTTAGGCGGCGTTCCGCTTAAGAGGTGCTTTTCTATTTTAAATAAGCATTTTTGCTGCTTCCCCTGACGAATTGCAATAAGCTGGTCATTCGCAGCTCAATGAAGGGCTGAGCAACTGTCTTAACAAAATTGCTGGAGAGAACGGACGTAAGGGCAGCGGTTAAAAGTAATAGAATGACTAAGTTCTGATAGTCAGTAAGCTGATCCTCAAGACCGACCTGCCGCAGCGTTTTAATAATAAACCCATGAAGCAGATAGACGTAAAAGGTCCGCGTGCCCCATTTTGTAAAGAAATAGCGTTTTTGCGGAACGAGCGCTAAAAAGCTGAAAGTAGATGCGAAGGCGAGTACATACCAGCCGATCCTGATCAGGCCGCTAGCCAGGGTAACGTCTCCAAATGAAGAATACGGTTTAGAGCCGAACAGAAAAGAATAGTCAAAATCAATGCCCCAGCAGATGACGAATACGGCGGCAAGCACCCCGGTCGCAATTTGTTTGCCTCGTTTTGATCTCAGTAAATCAAAATGATGTTTATTTAAATAAAACCCGACAAGGAACATCGGTAAGAATACAAATGTCCGCGACAAGCTCAGCGTGCTGCTGACAAAGTCAAGATAGCCGATCAGCACGGCAATTCCGCAGCTGACAAACAGCGCCCACAGCTTAGAAAGCTTTGAAAAAGGATAAAGCAGCAGATTCCAAAAGAATAAGCTGACGAGAAACCATAACGACCATTGCGGATCAATCGGATTCACATTTGCCATACTTTCGTCTTGCATAATGTAATAAAAGACGGAATAAATGATTTGGAAAATCAAATACGGAATAATCAGCTTGACCGCCAGCTTTTTCACATATCCCGCGCGTTTAAAGCCTTTCGCGAAATATCCGGATACGAGAATAAAGGCAGGCATGTGGAATGTGTAAATGAACTTGTAGAGGTAGAGCATAAAGTTGTTATCATTAATAAAAGATCGAAGAATATGACCGAATACAACAAGGAATATCAATAAGAATTTTGCATTATCGAAATAACTGTCCCGCGATTTACTCATAGCATCACCTTCTCTTTAATCAGTCACTAAGAGATTATTCCCTGTTGGTATATATTTTAAAATAAAAGATGAAAAAGGAATCTAAAAAACCGCTGATTGTTAGGACGATGTAAAGTGACGGTAAGGATCGTAGAAAATGTCTTCGTTATGTAACCGCGCTGAAATTTTCTGAAATTTATAGGGCAAATGAAGGAAGTTCCCGCATTTTGTAGAAATATTGAGGGATAGGTTTTGAAGAAGGAGTGTACACGTATGGAAACTCTTGGTGTCCAGACAAATTCAGAGCTGCAGGAAGAACTGAAGCGTCTCAAAGAAGAAAATGTCCAGCTGAAAAAGGAATTGAATCAGCATCAAGTGATTGTCAACAATACGCTCGATGCTATTTTTATATGTGATAATGAAATGCGGATCGTTCAGGCGAATGAAGCGACGGAGAGGATGCTTCAAGTTGATTCGGAAGATTTGAAAAAGCGTTCCGTTTTGGATTTTTTGTTTTCAATCCCAAAGGATGAGCTGAATCTTGCCGTAAAGAAGTTTTTTAAGAAAGGTTTCCTGTGGAAGGAGGTTCCGATCAGGCTTGATGGCGGGGCGACAAAATACATAGAGTTTCTGGCCAAAAGAGGGATAGGCGAGGATTTCTTTTTTGTTGTCATGAGAGACATATCTTCCAAGAAGATTCTGGAGCGGGAATTCTCTATGAATGAACAGCTTTTTAAGGACTTGTTTGACAGAGCTGTTGACGGAATCGTCCTTTTTGATAAAGATGGCGGTTTTATTGATGCCAATTTGTCCTTCTGTAAAAGCTTTGAAATCAATCAAAATGAGCTGTCTCATTTATCGTTGTATGAGTTCATAGACAGCGGCTCACGAAAAGACTTTGATAATATATGGAAGGCGCTCAACCGCAAGGGAAAAGCGAAGGGTGAGCTGCCCGTCAAGCTTCGTTCAGGAGTCCAAAAGCTATTTGAATTCACGATTACTTCAAACATCATCAGCGGTTTTTACATGTCCATTATGAGGGATATCACAGAGAAGCGGTCTATGGAGCTGCAGCTCTTTAAAAGTGAGGAGCGATTTAGAGAAATATTTGAAAATGCGATGGACGCCATTATCATCTGGTCGAATGACGGAAGAATCGTAAAGGCGAATCAGTCAGCCTGTAAAATCTTTGAGCTGCCGATGAATCTGCTGTTGAAACGAAGGCTGTGTGATTTTCTCGTTGACTCACAGCAGAAATACAGCATAACAAAGAGGAAATACGCAAAATACGGAGAGATCAGAGAAGAGCTGCTGTTTCAAATGGGGAACGGGCAGTTCAAAGAACTCGAATTTACTTCAAAGCGGACAATACTTGAAAACCAGCATTTAACGATTTTAAGAAATGTCAGCGACAGAAAGCGGATGGAAAAGGAGCTTCGGGAAAGCGAGCTGAAATTCAGAAAAGTGTTCAACGGCTCAATGGACGGCAATGTATTGTTCGACAATCAATACCGGATCATCGACGCCAACCCGTTAGCAAGCCATATTTTAGGCCTGTCACATGAAGAGATTAAACAGCACAGCCTATTAGATATTATTTCTTCATATGAAATAGAAAACCTTGCTTCGCCGGCAAGGCAGATTAATTTTGATGAAATGGACAACGAAATTCCGTTTTTGCTGAGCAGCAATGACAACAGAAAATTGGAATTCTCATTTAAACGAAATATTATTCAAAATATGAACCTGGCCATCTTTAAAGACGTAACAGAGCGAAAAGAACTGGAGGAACGCCTGCGCAAGTCAGATACCCTTCATGTTGTCGGCGAACTCGCTGCAGGCATCGCTCATGAAATCAGAAATCCGATGACAGCTCTTAAAGGCTTCATTCAGCTCCTGAAAGGAAGTGTGGAGGGAGACTACGCCCTTTACTTCAATGTGATCACCTCAGAACTAAAGCGCATCGAATCCATCATCACCGAATTCTTGATTTTAGCCAAGCCCCAGGCCATTATGTATGAAGAAAAACATGTTACCCAAATTATGAGAGACACCATAGACCTTCTCAACGCGCAAGCAAATCTTAGCAACGTGCAAATGCATCTTGAGCTAATTGGCGACATCCCACCGATCTACTGTGAACCGAATCAGCTGAAACAAGTATTTATCAATATATTAAAAAATGCCATCGAAGTGATGCCTGACGGCGGAAACATTTTTGTGACGATAAGGACATTGGATCAAGATCATGTTCTCATCTCCTTAAAAGACGAGGGAATCGGAATGACAGAAGATAAATTAAAGCGCCTTGGTGAACCGTTTTATACGACAAAGGAACGGGGAACTGGACTTGGGCTTATGGTAAGCTATAAAATTATTGAAGAGCATCAAGGCGAAATCATGGTAGAAAGTGAAGAAGGGAAGGGCACCGTTTTCCATCTTACGCTTCCCGTCAGACAGAATGCTGAAGAAAGAAGGATTGATGAATGAACTACTATACATCAGCGGAAACGCCGCTCGGGGAACTTATAATTGCTGAGGAGGATGGACATATCACCCGTCTATTTCTCAGTCAGGAAGATTGGATGGATTGGAAAGAAAGCGTTCAGAATACAGAGCACATGGAAACACCTTATCTGGCAGAGGCCAAAAAACAGCTTCATGAATATTTCGCCGGCGAAAGAAAGAGATTCTCACTGCCGCTCAGCCAAAAGGGCACTCCTTTTCAGCAAAAAGTGTGGGAAGCGCTGGCGATGATACCATACGGAGAATCCCGAAGCTATGCTGACATCGCCGCTGCGGTCGGCAGTCCGAAAGCGGTGCGCGCAGTCGGACAGGCTAATAAACGAAACGACCTGCCGATTTTTGTCCCATGCCACAGAGTGATCGGCAAAAACAGTGCGTTAACAGGGTACGCTGGGAGCAAAACTGATATCAAAGCATTTTTGCTGAACATCGAGCAAATCTCCTACAAAGAAAAATAAAACATATGGCACGTTCCCTTTTTTCACGGCCGACATATCATTTTATTAAGTTAAAAAAGTTGGTCTGATGAAAAAGGAGGACAAAGCAATTGAAGCCGAGCCGCTCTGAGAAAATTGCCGTTTTTGCCAAACTGTTTGTGAAACTGCATATCTTATCAAGCGCTCAAAAAGATGAAATCATCAATATGAATAAAAACAAACAAAAAAACCGCTGACTCGGCCCAAAATGAGCAAAGTGCAGCGGTTTTTTAGTAAACCTTTTCGCCTCTGAACAGCTGTTCAATTTCTTCTTCATACGAACCGGTCATAATCCCTTTTTCTGTGATGATTCCTGAAATGAGATCATGGGGCGTAATGTCAAAAGCAGGATTAAAGACAGGCACGTCGGTTGGTGCGGTCCGGACTCCGGAAATCTGCCTTACTTCCTCGGGATCCCGTTCCTCTATCGGGATATCAGCGCCGCTTTTCACTTTCGTATCAAATGTAGATAATGGTGCGGCGACAAAAAACGGAATATCAAAGGCGTTTGCTAAAATCGCGAGACCGTATGTTCCGATTTTATTTGCCGTATCACCGTTCTTTGCAATTCGATCAGCTCCGACGATGACAGCGGAAATTTGTTTTTCCTTCATCGTATGGGCGGCCATGCTGTCTGTGATTAGAGTGACATCAATGCCTCCCTGCATCAGCTCCCACGCAGTAAGGCGTGAACCTTGAAGGACAGGTCTTGTTTCACAAGCATAAATATGCAATCCCAAATCCTTTTGTTTGGCTAAGTAAAATGGAGCGAGTGCCGTTCCATAACGGCTTGTCGCGATAGAGCCGGCATTGCAGATCGTCATAATCCGGTCGCCTTTTTTGAAAAGCTGCAGGGCGTTTTGGCCGATCATTCGGCACGTTTCCTCATCTTCGACCTGAATCTGAATCGCTTCATGGACAAGGTTTGTTTTTGCTTCATTTACGGAAATGGCGTTTTCGATCGAATGACTCAGTCTCTCAAGCGCCCATGATAAATTAATGGCGGTAGGCCGTGAGCTGTTTAAATACTGTTTGATGTCATCCAGTCTGCGGCGGAATTCCGTGACATCATCTGTTTCGATGTCTTTTGCAGCAAGCGCAAGTCCGAAGGCAGCTGTAATGCCGATGGCCGGAGCGCCTCTTACTTTGAGCGTGACAATGGCGTCAAATACATCCTCTTTCGTCGTCAGCTCCAGATATTCCGTCACATCAGGAAGCTTTTGCTGATTTAAAATGGTAATGGCTGTTTCTTTCCATTCAACAGAACGCGGAACAGCAAATGAATGGGTCATGAATGGATCATTCCTTTACAAGTAACTTAAATAATTCAATAACATCCGTTATCGTTTTGAATTCCGAACGTTTTTCGATAAAAGCTGTGCCGGTTTCGAGCGCCAGCCGTTTTCTGCCGATTCGTTTATCAAACGGCACGATCGTATCCAGATCAGCCACATGCGCAAGTCCGATCGCGCGGCGTATCAGCTCGCAGCCCGCAAACCCGATCGCCTCTTCAAAAATATGACTGAGCGTATCAGTAAGGTAACCGTCGATTTTGGCGTAAACATCCAGACTGTCCTTCTCCCAGGCTACACTAAACGTCTCTTTAAACGTTTCCCAGACCTGCTTAACATGTTCATATAACGGCCCTCTGTCAGCCCCGTCACGGCCGAGTGCGTTCAAGAATAAGTTGGCAATAAATTGGCCTACATCAAAGCCGATCGGTCCGTAAAAAGCAAATTCAGGATCAATCACCTTTGTTTCATGTTCGCTGGCGAAAATGCTTCCTGTATGCAAATCACCATGAATCAATGTTTCTGCAGATGTTAAAAACGACTTTTTCAGCTTAGCGGCTTCGATTTTGACGTTGTCATTATTCCACAGCTTCTCGACAAAAGGCCGAAGCTCTTCTTCAAAGTCATTTGTGTCATGATCAAAGAAAGGATCTGTAAAGACAAGTCTTTCCGTTATGTCGCACAGCTCCGGATTTGTAAATTGTTTAACAAGCTGTTTTTTCACCTTGGGTTCAAGCGCGTAATCTGATGAGTAGAAAAGTGTTTTTCCTAAAAATTCACCGATGTGCTGTGACAGGTGCGGATAATATTCCCCCTCAATGAGTCCTTTTCTTGCGATTTTCAGGTGAGAAAGATCCTCCATAACGGTAACCGCCAATTCTGTATCAGAATAAAACACTCTTGGAACCAGATGAGGGACATGCTCGCCCTGGCGTATGAGAGCACTGCTTTCAATTCTTGCGCGATCGATTGTCAGCGGCCAGCTTTCTCCGACCACTTTTGCATAAGGAACTGCCTGTTTAATGATCAACGCTCTGTCATGTTCTTGATCATAAATATGAAAAACGTAATTTAAATTGCCGTCGCCGATCTCCTGGCATGTCAGCGTGCTTTTGCTTGGAAATAAGCCAAGCTTCACCGCAAGTGCCACAGCGGAGCTTTCATTTAACGTTTCGTATAAAGGTGTTTTTGTGACTGCCATTGTCATAACCTCCAATTATGTAATCTCTTTGATATGTTTGCAGCTGAATGGCCGTAAAAAAGCCTCCTTCTCAGAGAGAAGGAGGCTTAACATCTATGTCCGCCTCTCTTATCTCTCAGATCAGATCTGAAGGAATTAGCACCGTGCCTTAAGAGACGAGCGTCTCGGCGCGAAAAAGATGCGCCCCATTTCACAATGGAATTACGGTCGGTTGCTGTTGGGGTCAAAAGGCCAAATCCCTCGCCCAACTCTCGATAAGAGAATATATTCACTTGTTAAACAATTCTAATTTATCAGTTGATGAACATAGTAACAGGTGTTTTATTAAGTTGTCAATATATTTTTTAATATAAATCTTTTCTGATATCATCGAAAACAGGAATGCTCTCCCGCACTTCAACGCTTTCCTGAAGGTCGATTTCCGCACGTACTATGCCTTCTTCCAGGCCGCCTTCAGCAAGTATACGCCCCCATGGATCAATAATCAGGCTATGCCCGGCAAATTCATTATCTGGATTTGAACCGGTACAATTGCAGGCAGCGACAAAGCATTGATTCTCAATGGCCCGCGCAATAAGCAGGCTTTTCCAATGATCAAGGCGGAGAAGGGGCCATTCCGCAGAAATAAACAGCACGTTGGCTCCTTTTGTCGTATGTTTTCTGATCCACTCCGGAAAACGGATATCGTAACAGATCAGTCCTGAGCTTTTGACGCCATCTAGCTCAAAGTAGCCGTCTTCGGAACCGGCTGATAAATACACATGCTCATCCATCAGCTGAAAAAGATGGACTTTTCTGTACTCTTTAATAATTTGTCCTTCCTTATCCGCGATGTACATTGTATTATAAACATCAGAATCCTTTCTGACAGCGACCGATCCGGCGACAATATGAACGCCATGTTTCTTTGCCGTTTTCTTCAGCCAGTTCTGAGCAGAACGCCCGTCTTCATCAGCGAGCTCATCAAGGTTGGACAGGTCATATCCGGTCGTCCATAATTCAGGAAGAACAAGAACATCAGCATGTTTACTTTCTTTTTCGATTAAAAATTCAGCCTTTTTTATATTTTCCGAAGGTTTACCGTATGAAATATCAAATTGAAGACAAGATATCGTCCATTTCATCTTTTTAACACCCCAAATTTTTCTTTACTTTTTTCATTTAACCATATATGATGATGGACTATTATTTCAAGAATTTTTTAGAAGGTGAGAATAGATGAAATTTGAACAGTCTCATGTATTGAAGGAATTGCCTAAACAATTCTTCGCTTCTCTGGTGCAGAAAGTGAACCGAAAGCTCGCAGAAGGACACGACGTCATTAACCTCGGACAGGGAAATCCGGATCAGCCGACTCCGGAACATATCGTTGAGGAAATGAAACGAGCCGTTGCTGATCCAGAAAATCATAAATATTCGTCTTTTCGCGGCTCATACAGTCTGAAGTCGGCAGCGGCAGCATTTTATAAAAGAGAATACGGCATTGATCTTGATCCTGAAACTGAAGTCGCTGTATTATTCGGCGGGAAAGCCGGTCTGGTCGAGCTCCCGCAATGCTTGCTGAATCCTGGTGATACGATTTTAGTTCCGGACCCGGGCTATCCTGATTATTGGTCAGGTGTCACACTCGCGAAAGCGAAGATGGAAATGATGCCGCTCGTAAAGGACAGGGCGTTTCTTCCTGATTACAGCAGCATCGCCGCTGAAGTGAGGGATCAGGCGAAATTGATGTATTTAAATTATCCGAATAATCCGACCGGAGCTGTTGCTACCTCTGAATTTTTTGAAGAAACCGTGAGTTTTGCGAAAGAAAACGGGATCTGTGTCGTTCACGATTTTGCTTACGGCGCTGTAGGGTTTGACGGCTGCAAGCCTTTAAGCTTTTTGCAGACTGAGGGTGCGAAGGATATCGGGATTGAAATTTACACGCTGTCAAAAACGTATAATATGGCAGGGTGGCGGGTCGGCTTTGCCGTCGGAAACGCTTCGGTCATTGAAGCGATTAATCTTTATCAAGACCATATGTTTGTCAGCCTTTTCAGAGCGACTCAGGAAGCTGCAGCGGCGGCACTGTTAGCTGATCAGGCATGTGTGGCGGAGCAAAATGCCCGATATGAAAGCAGGCGAAACGCTTGGATCACGGCATGCCGGGAAATCGGCTGGGATGTGACAGCCCCGGCAGGTTCATTTTTTGCATGGCTGCCTGTGCCTGAAGGGTATACTTCCGAGCAGTTCTCAGACCTTTTGCTGGAAAAAGCGAATGTGGCGGTTGCAGCTGGAAACGGCTTTGGTGCATATGGTGAGGGTTACGTCAGAGTCGGACTGCTGACAAGTGAAGAAAGACTCAAGGAAGCCGCTTATCGAATTGGGAAACTGAACCTGTTTACCCAAAAAAGCATTGACAAGATCTGATAACGATGGGATAATTCAAAATAATTTATAAAATCTATATTTTCTTATCAAGAGCAGGCAGAGGGACGAGCCCGATGAAGCCCGGCAACCGACTTGTAAAGCACGGTGCTAATTCTTGCAGCTGGCGGCTGAGAGATAAGATTCGGACGAGAAACGAAACCTCTTTAGACGCGATTGCTGTTTGAAGAGGTTTTTTTATATGGATGAAAATGAAAGGAGCTCTGGCATGAGTGAGTTATTAGCAACATATCTCCTGACAGAACCGGGAGCCGATGCAGAGAAAAAAGCAGAACAAATCGCAACAGGATTGACAGTAGGCTCCTGGACTGATCTGCCCCTGGTAAAACAGGAGCAAATGCAAAAGCACAAGGGACGGGTGATAAAGGTCGAGGAGAGAGAGGGAACTCTTGCATCAGGAAAACAAGCGGTGATCACAATTGCCTATCCTGAAATGAATTTCTCTCAGGATATTCCGGCTTTGCTGACAACAGTGTTTGGCAAGCTGTCGCTGGACGGGAAAATCAAATTAATCGATCTTCACTTCTCTGAAGCATTTAAGTGCACACTGCCGGGACCGAAGTTTGGCGTATATGGTATTCGGAAGCTGCTGGGAGAGTTTGAGAGACCGCTGTTAATGAGCATATTTAAAGGGGTTATCGGAAGGGACCTGAGTGATATTATAGAACAGCTCAGACAGCAGGCGCTTGGCGGAGTTGACTTGATTAAGGACGATGAAATTTTCTTTGAGACAGGTCTGGCGCCTTTTGAAACAAGAATTACAGAAGGAAAGCAAATATTGAAAGAAACGTATGAGCAAACCGGGCATAAAACGCTGTATGCTGTCAATTTGACTGGACGTACGGCTGATCTGAAAGACAAAGCGAGACGCGCTGCCGAATTAGGAGCGGATGCGCTTTTGTTTAATGTCTTCGCTTACGGTTTGGACGTCATGCAAAGCCTAGCGGAAGATCCCGAAATCGCAATCCCGATTATGGCACATCCAGCGGTCAGCGGGGCGTTTACGTCTTCACCGTTCTACGGCTTTTCTCACGCTCTTTTGCTCGGAAAATTAAACCGGTATTGCGGTGCTGACTTCAGTCTCTTCCCATCTCCATACGGTTCGGTTGCGCTTCCAAAAGAAGATGCGCTGGCAATTCACGAAGAATGTGTGAGAGAGGATGCCTTTCATCAAACATTTGCCGTTCCGTCAGCCGGCATTCATCCCGGTATGGTTCCGCTTTTAATGCGGGATTTCGGTATAGATCATATTATTAACGCCGGGGGAGGCGTACACGGACATCCGAACGGCGCCCAAGGCGGGGGTAAAGCATTCAGAGCCATTATTGATGCGGTCTTAGAAGCTCAGCCGATTGATGAAAAAGCCGAACAATGTAAGGATCTGAGGCTTGCGCTTGATAAATGGGGAAAGGTTGAAGCCGTATGACGACTCGAAAGCCTTTAATTATTTGTGATTTTGACGGAACCATCACAATGAACGATAACATTATAAGTATCATGAAAACTTTTGCTCCGCCGGAGTGGACGGCATTAAAAGACGGCGTACTTTCCAAAACGCTGTCGATCAAGGAAGGTGTCGGGCGGATGTTCGGCCTTCTGCCAAGCAGTTTAAAAGAAGAGATTACAAGGTTTGTATTGGAAGATGCAAAAATCAGGGAAGGCTTTCGGGAATTTGTAGCGTTTGTCAAGGAGCATGAGCTTCCGTTTTATGTGGTTAGCGGAGGAATGGACTTTTTTGTGTATCCATTGCTTGAAGGCATTGTGGAGAAAGATCGTATTTATTGCAACCATGCGTCATTTGACAGTGACTATATTCATATTGACTGGCCTCATTCTTGCAAGGGAACATGCAGCAACCAATGCGGCTGCTGCAAGCCGTCGGTGATACATGAACTTTCTGAGCCAAACCAATATATCATCATGATCGGTGATTCGGTTACAGATGTGGAGGCGGCAAAGCTGTCTGACCTTTGCTTTGCAAGGGATTACTTATTAAACGAATGCCGGGAACGGAACCTGAATCATCTTCCGTATCAAGATTTTACTGAGATAAGAAAAGATATTGAGAATGTAACGGAGGTACAGGAATGGCTGCAAAACAACAACGCTGGCGAGAGCTCGCTGAAGTAAAACGGGAATTGGCCGAACGAGATTGGTTTCCGGCGACTAGCGGCAATCTGTCTATTAAGGTTACTGATGAGCCTTTAACATTTCTCGTAACCGCAAGCGGTAAAGATAAACGAAAAGAAACGGATGAAGATTTTCTGCTAGTAGATCAAAACGGAGAGCCTGCCGAAAGCGGACATTCTTTGAAACCGTCAGCAGAAACGCTCTTGCATACACATTTGTACAATAAAACCAATGCCGGATGCTGCCTGCACGTCCATACGGTAAACAATAATGTGATTTCAGAGCTATACGGGGACCAAAAGAAAATCACATTCAGAGGCCAGGAAATTATAAAAGCGCTCGGCCTGTGGGAAGAGAATGCAGAAGTGACCGTTCCGATCATTGAAAATCCGGCTCATATTCCGACACTCGCGGCACTGTTTGCCGAAGAGGTTTCAGAAGATTCAGGAGCTGTTCTGATCCGAAACCACGGTATTACCGCTTGGGGCAGAACGGTATTTGAAGCAAAAAGAGTGCTTGAAGCATATGAATTTTTGTTCAGCTACCATTTGAAATTGAAAACACTCCAGCATCAGCTGGTTAAATAAAAGGAGGAACTGAAATGGCAACAATTCGAATGCATGATGAGGCGAATACAACGATTGTAAAACAAGAGGAAGTTGCAAGCTTTCTCGACAGTCAAGAGGTTATTTATGAGCAATGGGATATCGCAAAGCTTCCTGAACAGCTTTCAGAGAAATATGATCTGACAGAAGAAGAAAAACAGCAAATCCTCGATACCTTTGAAACTGAAATTAAAGATATCTCAGCCCGACGCGGCTATAAAGCACAGGATGTTATCTCCTTGTCAGACAGCAATCCGAAACTTGATGAACTGCTTGAGAACTTTAAAAGAGAGCATCACCATACAGACGATGAGGTCCGTTTTATCGTAAGCGGACACGGCATTTTTGTTATTCAAGGCAAAGACGGAACGTTTTTTGATGTCCGTTTAAACCCTGGAGATTTAATCTCAGTGCCTGAGAATATCCGCCATTACTTCACGCTTCAGGAGGACCGCAAAGTTGTTGCTGTGAGAATCTTTGTCACAACTGAAGGCTGGGTTCCGATTTATGAAAAAGACAGCGTGAATCAATAAGCAGGAAAAGCCCCGTTCAATCGAACGGGGCTTTTTATATTTATTGCAAACGCCACTTTTCATATTGTGACATTTCTTTTTTAATCAGTGTCCAAATCAAACCTAGAACAGCTGCATCGTCAATGATCCCAAGACCAAGGATAACGTCTGGAATGATATCGAGCGGCATGGCGATATACAAGATGGCAGCACTTAGAAGCAAAAGTGTTTTAACCTGTGAACGGGGGTAGTCGCCGTTTCTCCAATCGCGAAGCATTTGAAAAAAAACAGTGATGTGCTGGATACATTTTTTTCGGTTTTTCCTTTTTAAAATCGCTTTTCCGCCTGCCGCTCCGAGCATTATTGCTTTCTTTTTCTTCATCGGGCATACCTCCTGCCTGGCGGTGTGTTTAAGATATTCTTCACCTGGGTATTGTTCTTCTAATCCTATCAATATATCTATTATACCTGAAAAATTAACTTATTTAATGAAAATATGTTTACAAATAAAGTATAATCTGTAATAATGCACAATAACCCAATCAAACTTGTTTCCTATTTCTTAGCGGCGAGGGGTGAAGTGAATGGGCGGTTCTTCTGAACAAGAAAGATTGTTGGTGTCTATTGATGAAAAAAGAAAGTTAATGATAGATGCCGCTAGAAAGCAGGGATTTACAGGGCATGACACGATCAGACACAGTCAGGAGCTGGATTGTTTAATAAATGAATATCACCAGCTCATGCAAGAAAACGAACATTCCCAAGGGATTCAAGGCCTTGTAAAGAAATTAGGCTTGTGGCCCCGCAGAGATGTTATGCCTGCATATGATGCAAATAAATAGCGGCGCTATCAGATGCATATATAAAGAGAGAGCTTTTCAGAAGCGCTCTTTTTTTCTGGAAAAATTCATATGAAAGAGGGAACTGATGAAAGAACTGGCGATTATCATTACTGAAATGGTCAATCAATTTCATGATGCTTTTATTTCATTATGCGGAATGTTTGGCATTCATTTAACCGACAAAGAGATGCATTTTTGGGTGATCGGCATTTTTGGCATTTTCTTTTTCGGCGTCACTCACGCTGTGTTTACATGGCTTTCTAAGTGGAGCATGACAGCCTTGTCCTTTATCTATACCGTTACAGTCATCATTGTCATCGTATTTGCTATTGAAATTCAGCAAAAAGTAACGGGGAGAGGGAATATGGAGTTTTTAGATGCCACTGAGGGTTTAAAGGGTTTTTTGGTATTCTTTATGTTTTTTTTGGTTCTGAAACTGCTGTTGCGTTTCATCAAAATACTCTTTTCTGGCAGAACAGCAAGCAAGTCGAATGGCAATTCACGTTCAAGAAGATAAAAACCCCTCCTGACACGGTCAGGGGGGTTATGAAGCGGATACGGGGAGGGTGATCGTCACCTCCGTGCCTCTTCGCACTTCACTTTCGATATGAATGGAGCCTCCGTACATCAGCACGATCCGTTTACATACGACAAGGCCGAGACCGGTTCCTTTTTCTTTAGAAGTGACAAAGGGAAGGAAGATATGATCGAGCATTTCCTGAGAAATCCCTTCACCGTTATCCACGACTTTGATAATGGCCTTTTTATCCAAAGCTCCTAAGGAGATCGTCAGTTTGCCTCCTTCAGGCATTGACTCGAGGCCATTTTTTGCTACATTTAAAATCACTTGTTTAATATGATCTTTTGTACATTTTACGAGTAAGGGCTGCTCGGTTAAATACTGTAATTCAACTTCAACATTGTATAGGTTGCCCTCAGAATAGATGATCGGCATAATTTCACCGATAATATCCTGAAGCGAGTTCAGCTCCCATTTTTCAGCTGTCGGCTTGCCGAGAACGAGGAACTCACTCACAATTTGATTAATGCGCTTTATCTCCTGTTCAATAATGGAGAAGTAAAGCTGATCTTCTTCACCTTTATATTTCTTTTGCAACAGCTGAATAAAGCCGCTTATGCCGGTGAGCGGGTTACGGATTTCATGAGCCGTGCTGGCAGCAAGCGTCCCGATCAGTTCTAATTTTTGCGCCTCATTTTCTGACCGCTCAAGCTGGGTTTGCCGCTTCAGCAAATAATACAGCACGAGAATAAAAAGGATATTCAGCAGAACAATAATACATGAAAGTGGAAGCACAAGGCTTTTCGTCAGTTCTTCTATTGTGACGGGATTCGGATATACTTTCATATTCCAACTGATATCATCCAGATATCCGCTGACTGGTTTCTGATCTTTTACATGAGAGGCCTGTCCGCTTGTAAAAATCATTTTCCCGCCTTGGTTTATCACTTCAATATAAACATCAGGGCTCAGCAAGTTAATGAGGTTTTTCAAATAATCAATTTGGATAGCTGCGACAAGATAATCTGTTACATTTTCCTTTGAGTCCAAAACAGGAACACAAATGGTAAAAATCGGCTGGCCTGTAATTCTGCTCGAATAACTATCTGAAATGACTGTCTTTTTTGTTTCCTTCGCTTTTGTAAAAAAAGATCTGTCGGCCAGGTTTACTTTCGTTTTTAATTCCGTTGTGCTTACGGTAACGTCTCCTTTGGCGTTCAGAAAATAGAGACCCGAAAATCTCGGTTCTGAATCAAAGGTTTTTTCCAAAATCGACTGCATTTTCTTTATATCAACCGGTCTGTCAATGGCGATGGACAAGGAGGTCATTCTCGCCTTTGTTTCTCCGATTAAATAATTGATTTTGTTGCGGTGAAGGTTCAGCAGGACACTCGCTTCTTGCTTATGTTCTGCAGCTATTGTATCTTTTTCTTTTTCATATACGAAAAAGCTTATGACGATTGCCGGAATCACGACCAGTATAATATAAAGTTTGACTCTCCCGCAGGCGCCTTTTAGTATTTTCAATTTGCATCGCTCCAACATACACCTGATTAGAGGTATTATATCATTGTTTCTTCTTCTTTAATAAGAAAAAATAACCAAAAAAATTAGAAAAAGATGTTGAGCAGCTTACATGATAAAAAAGAAGAGAAATATTGGAAAGATTTTTATTGACATTTTGGTCTTTGTTTATTAATGTTTCTCTGTAACGGTTTCTAAAAGGATGATTGAGACATGACAGAAAAATCACTGAAGTTATTTATCGTGCTGTCGCGCGCGTATCGGTCTATTAACGATCATATGAATAAACATATTCATAAGCATGGACTGAATCCGACTGAATTTGCTGTGCTTGAGCTGTTGTACCATAAAGGCGATCAGCCGCTGCAGCAGATAGGGGATAAAATTCTCTTGGCTAGCGGGAGCATCACATATGTTGTAGATAAGCTGGAGCAAAAAGAACTCCTCATTCGGAAAGCGTCTCCTACAGACAGACGAGTGACATTTGCACAAATCACTGAAAAAGGCATCGGTCTTTTGAATGATATTTTCCCTGATCACGCTGCTGAAATTGATGAAATGATCAGCGTATTAAGCGAAGAAGAGGTAGAGATGTGCACAGAAATGTTAAAAAGAGTAGGATTAAACGCAAAACAATTTCATAATAAGTAAAAAAAGGAAGCCTGATATGTCACAAGGCTTCCTTTTTTACTATTTTTCATTTGTTTCCGCTGCGCCTCTCGGCAAGATGAGAACTTCAACGCGCCGGTTTTTGCTGCGGCCTTCCGCTGTTTTGTTGGAAGCCACCGGTTTATACTCACCGTAGCCCTTGGCACTGAACACTTTTGCGTCTAGCTTAGGGTTTTCAATCAGAAGCCCCATAAAGTTTACCGCTCTCATGACACTTAAATGCCAGTTTGATTGGAATTCAGAATTTTTAATTGGCATATTATCAGTATGTCCGCTGATAATGATATTTCTCGGCGGATTAATCACAAGAAGATTAGAAATCTCTTTTGCAAGCGGTACATCTACTTTACGTATGGTCGCTTTTCCAGAATCAAAGAAAATGCTGTCTTTAATCGTAATCAGCAGGCCTTCACTAGTCATCTTTGTTTCCAGCTGATGTTCCAGCTTTTTATCTTTGATGAACTTTTCCACCTGGCTTTTTACATTTTTAAGCTCTTCTTGATCAGCTGCTTTTTCTCTTTCTTTCTTGTTTTTCTCTTTCTCTTCTTTTTCCTTTTTCACTTCATCGATTCCGTCTGACTCGTTTTCAGGAGGGGTGACACTGGAGTAGTCCAGTACACCGGTGCCGCCTGTAAAGACTTCATTAAATGATTTTGAAAGCATTTGAAACTTAGCTGCGTCAATTGAGCTGCTTGCGTACAGCACAATAAATAATGCCAGGAGAAGAGTAAGGATATCGGCGTAAGGAACCAGCCATGATTCATCAACGTGCTCGTCCTCATGCTTCTTCTTCTTTTTTCTCGCCATTTTGCGCCTCTCCTTGTTCTGCAAATTTCAAGCGGTCCTTCGCAGGAAGGTACATTAAAAGCTTTTGTTCGATGACTTTCGGTGCTTGTCCTTCTAATACGGACAGAACGCCTTCAATCATAACCTCACGCAGTTTTACTTCTTGTTTTGATTTTCGCTTTAATTTATTTGCGAAAGGATGCCATAACACATATCCCGTAAAGATACCGAGAAGGGTGGCGACAAAGGCTGCACTGATGGCGTGTCCAAGCTCATCTGTATTGTCCATATGAGAGAGGGCGGCAATCAGTCCGATTACTGCGCCGAGTACTCCAAGGGTCGGCGCGTAAGTTCCCGCCTGTGTAAAAATAGCGGCTCCGGCTTGGTGCCTGTCCTCCATCGCTTCAACTTCCTCTGTCATGATATCTCTGATAAATTCCGCGCTTTGCCCGTCAACAGCCATGCTGAGCCCGTTTTTCAGGAAAGCGTCATCTACATCCTCAATGCTTGCTTCTAAAGCAAGCAGGCCTTCGCGGCGCGCAAGCTGGGCCCATTCTGAGAACATAGGAATAAGCTCCTCTATTGTCAGCTGTTTGTTTTCCTTAAATAACACTCGGAACAGTGCAGGCACTTTTTTAATTTCTTTAGTTGGGAACGCAATAACGACTGCTGAGATTGTCCCGGCGATAATAATTAAGATGGCAGCGGGGTTTGCAAGCGCGCTGAAACTGACGCCTTTCAGAACCATCCCGACGCTCAATGCCACAAAAGCAAGAATAATACCGATTAACGAAGTTTTATCCATAGTTTTCACCAAATCCTTTTTTACTAGCTTGTCTATGGTTAATATCGGTTTCGGTGCCCGGAACTTTAGGGACATTGTGAATTTGTTCATGAAATATTCAAGGAAGAGGCATAGAAGGGAGAAATAAACAAAACCGGACTTTTCAAAATTGAAAAGCCCTCTTAACGGTATTGAAATTGACAGCTTGATTGCAAGCTGTTCCTCAGGCGGTCTTCATATAATAATAGAAACAAATATTCACTGTATATAAACAAGCTCCATCCCTCCTTAAGAAAAGGGTAAAGGATGAAGGGGAGTAGCGCTTCAGGGGAAGGGACGGTATTTTCTCAGCCAAGAGTATGAATGCATAAAAAAACGGCTTCCTAAATAGGAAACCGCTGATCGTTATTTCGCT
This sequence comes from Bacillus sp. G16, assembly GCF_021282335.1. Taxonomy (NCBI): domain Bacteria; kingdom Bacillati; phylum Bacillota; class Bacilli; order Caryophanales; family Bacillaceae; genus Bacillus; species Bacillus sp. G16. The sequence goes on from NZ_JAJSOZ010000007.1 coordinate 205,159, forward strand.
TGTACTTTGATTTTATTATCCTCTGCAGTGACGTGAAAACTTGTGATCTCGCTATTGTCAAGCAGCAGATCGGTCATTTCATCCTCCACCCATTCTTGGATGGTTCTTCTGAGCGGACGTGCACCGAATGAAGGGTGGTAGCCCAGCTCAGCGATTTTTTCTTTCGCTTCGTCTGTTACACTCAAGCTGATGCCGCGTTCTGCCAATGTTTCTTCAAGTTCTCCAAGCAGCAGGGTGACGATTTTGACCAGATGTTCTTTTTCCAGTGAGCGAAATTCAATAATGCCGTCAAAACGGTTGAGGAACTCAGGTTTAAAGAACATGCTCAGTGAATCAATCAATGTTTGTTCTTCGATTACACTGTCATCTGATTGGAAACCGACTTTCGTTTGTTTTTCGCCGGTACCCGCGTTGCTTGTCATGATAATCACAGTGTCTTTAAAGCTTACGGTTCTGCCTTGGCTGTCTGTCAGACGGCCGTCCTCCATGATTTGCAGGAACATATGCTGAACGTCAGGGTGTGCTTTTTCAATCTCATCCAGCAACACGATGCTGTAAGGATTGCGGCGCACTTTTTCTGTTAATTGTCCAGCTTCCTCATGGCCGACATATCCAGGCGGTGAACCGATGATTTTAGATACGGCGTGTTTCTCCATGTATTCGCTCATATCGAGGCGGATAATAGAGTCTTTGGTGCCGAATAATTCATCTGCCAGCGTTTTAGAAAGCTCTGTTTTCCCTACGCCGGTAGGACCGACAAAGAGGAAGGAGCCGACTGGTCTGTTTTTGGATTTTAATCCGGCGCGGCTTCGTCTTACCGCTTTTGCCACTTTTTGAACAGCGGCTTCTTGTCCGATCACACGTTCATGAAGTTTTGCTTCAAGCTCTTTCATTTTTGTTTGTTCATCTGCCTGCAGTTTGCCGACAGGGATGCCTGTTTTTTGTTCAACGATATCCTGAATGTGCTCAGCTTCCACAGTGACAGCGGAATGAGCGGAAGAGCTGTTCAGTTTTTTCTCCAATGCGATTTCTTCATCACGGAGTTTTGCCGCCAGTTCGTAATTTTCTTCTTCCAGGGCTTTTGTTTTTTCAGCTTCAATCGCAGTTAATCGTTTAGCCGCATCCTCATCATTCAGCTCATCAATTAACAGGTTGGCTTTTGAACCAGCTTCATCCAATAAGTCAATCGCTTTATCCGGCAGGTGTCTGTCCTGAATGTAGCGGGATGATAAAGTCACACATGCTTTGATTGCTTCATCGCTGAATGTCACGCCATGGTAAGCTTCATATTTGTCTTTAATCCCTTGCAGAATGAGGATGGCCTGTTCAATAGAAGGCTCCTGCACCATGACAGGCTGAAAACGTCTTTCCAGTGCGGCATCTTTTTCGATTTGACGGTACTCTTTCAGTGTTGTCGCACCGATGACTTGCAGTTCGCCTCTGGCAAGGGCAGGCTTGAGAATATTGCCTGCGTCCATTGAACCTTCTGCAGAGCCTGCGCCAACGAGAAGATGAATTTCATCAATGAACAGTATGACATTTTTTCGTTCTTTCAGCTCAGTGATCAGCTGTTTCATTCTCTCTTCAAATTGGCCTCTGATCCCTGTGTTTGCAACGAGGGATGCAACATCAAGCAAGTAAAGCTCTTTGTTTTTCAGTTTGTTTGGAACATCACCTTCAGCAATTTTTAAAGCGAGCCCTTCGGCGATTGCGGTTTTCCCTACACCCGGCTCACCAATGAGAACCGGATTGTTTTTGTTGCGGCGGTTCAGAATTTCGATCACGCGCGCTACTTCTTCATCACGGCCGATGACGGGATCTATGAGACCGGCTTTTGCACCGTTTGTAATATTTTGAGCCAGCTCATCAAGCAATCCTTTTTTCTCGCTTTGTTTTGCTGCGTTTTGTTCTTTCGGCTGGAATGCTTGTTCAAACGGAAAACCGAAAGATTGAGGACCCATGCTCATTGAAGGTTTGCGGGTCAGCTCGTTATAGCAAGTTTCACATAGAACCATATGTTTATGAACAGAATTTATTTGCATGTTAAGGCGAATCGTCGCCTCGTTTTTATGACAATGTTGACAACGCATTTGCCAAAACCTCCTTAAAAGTTTGATCTTCTTTGACCAATGGATGTGAATAAAAAGGCCGTTTGAATTTGACCTTCTTTGACTATTAGTATACGGCAAACTTATCGGCTTTCAAAACAATATGCTCAGAGCAGTCTGACTATTTGACTAACTTTGACCAATTGATTTTTAAAAAAGGTCGGTTTGTTTGACCAACTTTGATTAATAGTATACTCTGACTATCTTTGACTTTCAAGTCATTTGCGTAAAAAATTTTTGATTTGTTTACACAGTAAAACATGTTTTCTTCGTCTTTTCAAGGAACTTGTCTCATAGGTTATAAAAAGGCATATATGGACAAAACTGTGGTTCGTTCGGAGGGGAGAAATGGAACAATCAAAAGGATCAGCAAGTCAGCTTGCTTTCGTGTATATCGGCACAGTAGTTGGAGCTGGATTTGCGACTGGCAGGGAAATTGTTGAGTTTTTTCTGAAGTTCGGCTGGTTCGGTTTATTCGGCATTATCGTCAGCGGCGGGATGTTTACGTTACTGGGAGCCAAGCTGATGATCATTTCAAAGCGAATCAATGCCAAGTCATATCAAGAAATGAACATATTCTTGTTTGGGGCGACGGCTGGCCGGATTATCAATGTGTTTATGCTGTTTGTTCTCCTCGGCGTCACATCTGTTATGCTTTCTGGGGCAGGGGCGCTTTTTGAGGAGCAGCTGGGGATGTCCGCTCAAATTGGGATGCTGATTACAATTGGGTTGAGCTTAATTGTGATGACTAGAGGTGTAAAAGGCATTTTCGGTGTCAACGTGTTTGTTGTTCCTCTTTTGATCATCTTTTCTATGGTTGTGGTGGCCGACTCTTTTATTTTCAGCGAGTCGCGGAACATAGCTCAGTGGGTATGGCCGCATCGCTGGGACTGGCTCTTATCAGCGTTTTCTTACGGCGCTTTGAATTTATCGCTTGCCCAAGCGGTTTTGGTTCCGCTTGCGAATGAAATGTCATCGGAAAAAGTGATAAAAAAAGGCGCTTTAATCGGAGGCACGATACTGACGATTGTGCTGTCCGCGAGTTTTCTGTCTTTGTCGATGCTCCCGGATGTATTTTTGTATGATATACCGATGGCTCAAGTGGTTTATCTCTTTGCACGATCTGTCCATTTGATTTATTTGCTCATTATTTTCGGCGAAGTGTTCACATCGGTTATCGGCAATCTATATGGATTGGAAAAACAAGTGCAGAGCTTTCTTCCAATCAAAAGCAAATATATCTTTGCAGCTATTATGACCACGGCTTATATTACGAGCCAAATCGGGTACGGCAAGCTCATTTCAACGATTTATCCATTGTTTGGTTATGTGAGTCTGGCCTTCATAGGCGCCCTGATTTGCAAAAAGGCTCCCCGGCGGCGCAGTTTATAATTACATATATAAATAAAGCGAGCCGTCATTGCAGAACGGTGCTTGGTCGGGAAGCTAGGGGCTGACTTTTTTATTGTCAAGAAAAACAACATTATGGTAAGATAGCAGAAGTGAAAAATTGAAGAAAATCCGTGCGATATGCGGGAGAGGTTCTAGCTACACCCTCTATAAAAAACTAAGGACGAGCTGTATCCTTGGATACGGCCTTTTTTATGTTTTTCTAGAGCACCTTCCGAAAAGGTGTTTTTTTGTGTGAATCAGCTGTAGCGATGTCTCTCGCCGACGTTTTTATTGCGGAGAAGGAGAGGAATCATGAAAAAAGAAAAAGCAATTGTCGTATTCAGCGGCGGTCAAGACAGCACCACATGCTTACTGTGGGCTCTAAAGGAATTCGAAGAAGTCGAAACGGTGACTTTTCATTATAATCAGCGTCATTCGCAAGAAATTGAAGTGGCAAAATCTATCGCAGAAAAGCTTGGTGTGAAAAACCATTTGCTTGATATGTCACTTTTAAATCAGCTTGCACCGAATGCCCTGACAAGAAATGATATTGAAATAGAAGCAAAAGATGGTGAACTGCCATCCACATTCGTTCCAGGCCGCAATTTGGTATTCTTATCTTTTGCATCTATCCTGGCATACCAAATTGGCGCGCGCCACATTATTACAGGAGTTTGCGAGACAGACTTCAGCGGTTATCCTGATTGCCGTGATGAATTCGTAAAATCTTGCAATGTAACGGTAAACCTGGCGATGGAGAAGCCGTTTGTGATTCATACACCGCTCATGTGGCTCAATAAGGCGGAAACGTGGAAGCTTGCAGATGAGCTTGGCGCGCTTGATTTTGTAAAAAACAACACGCTGACCTGCTATAACGGCATCATCGCGGACGGCTGCGGCGAATGTCCGGCATGCCACCTTCGTTCAAAAGGTTATGAAGAATATATAGCGATGAAAGGAGAGCGTGCATAAATTGTTATCTCAAATTTATCCGCAGGCCCAGCATCCTTACTCATTTGAACTGAATAAGGACATGCACATCTCAGCTGCTCATTTTATCCCTCGGGAAAGTGCGGGAGCGTGCAGCAGGGTTCACGGGCATACGTATACCGTAAATATAACCGTTGCCGGCGACGAACTTGACGATTCCGGCTTCCTTGTCAATTTCAGCGTGCTCAAAAAACTGGTGCACGGAAACTATGATCATACGCTTTTAAATGATCATGAAGAATTTTCTCAGGACGACCGGTATTCGCTGCCGACAACTGAAGTCGTGGCGAAAACGATTTATGACAAGGTGCAGGCTTACTTAGACACATTGGAGAATAAGCCAAGCTGTGTACAGGTGTTTGTCCGTGAAACACCGACAAGTTATTGTGTCTACCGTCCGAAAAAGGGTGGTTTGAATGGCTAAAGGAATTCCTGTATTAGAAATTTTCGGCCCGACGATTCAAGGGGAGGGCATGGTGATCGGACAGAAAACGATGTTCGTCCGGACAGCCGGCTGTGATTATTCCTGCAGCTGGTGTGACTCCGCCTTCACTTGGGACGGGTCTGCTAAAAAAGATATTCGCTGGATGACGGCTGAGGAGATTTTTGCAGAGCTTAAGGAAATTGGGGGAGACGCGTTTTCCCACGTGACGATCTCAGGCGGCAACCCGGCCCTGTTAAAGCAGCTGGATGCTTTTATTGAACTGCTAAAAGAAAATGACATCCGTGCAGCGCTTGAAACCCAGGGGACCGTTTATCAAGACTGGTTTACACTGATCGATGATCTGACGATTTCTCCAAAACCGCCAAGCTCAAAAATGGTGACGAACTTCCAAAAGCTTGATCACATTTTGACTTCACTTAAAGAGAATAATAGACAGCATGCTGTCAGCTTGAAGGTAGTCATTTTTAATGATGAGGATTTGGAGTTTGCCAAAACGGTCCACAAGCGTTACCCAGGAATCCCGTTTTATTTACAAGTCGGTAATGATGACGTGCATACGACAGATGATCAGACATTGATTGCACATTTGCTTGGAAAATATGAAGCCCTTGTTGATAAGGTAGCTGTCGATGCGGAGCTGAATCTGGTCAGAGTGCTTCCGCAGCTGCACACCCTGTTATGGGGCAACAAACGCGGAGTATAATAGAAAGGAAGATAAATATGACGACAAGAAAAGAATCAGAATTAGAAGGTGTCACACTGCTTGGCAACCAAGGAACAAATTATTTGTTCGAATATGCGCCGGAGGTGCTTGAATCCTTCCCGAACAAACATGTAAACCGTGATTACTTTGTAAAATTCAACTGTCCTGAATTCACATCTTTATGCCCGAAAACAGGACAGCCTGACTTTGCGACAATCTACATCAGCTACATTCCTGATGAAAAAATGGTTGAAAGCAAATCATTAAAGCTGTACCTGTTCAGCTTCAGAAACCATGGAGACTTCCACGAAGACTGCATGAACATTATTATGAACGACTTGATTGAATTAATGGACCCGCGCTACATTGAAGTATGGGGCAAATTCACGCCAAGAGGCGGAATTTCCATTGATCCGTACACAAACTACGGAAAGCCGGGCACGAAGTATGAGAAAATGGCCGAGTACCGTATGATGAATCATGACTTGTATCCGGAGACAATTGATAATCGTTAATGAGAAGTCACACTCAGTTACAATAAAATTGTGACCTGAGGTGCAACCTGAAGTGTAACTTAATGCAGTGAAAAATTGATATTGCAGAGGTAATTTAAGACGTACAAATGTGTACGTCTTTTTCTTTTATGCACAAAAACAATTTATTAACGTAAATATTTTGGCAGAAAGGCTAGCAAAATCAAAGGCAAATATGTTGCAGATCGCTTTTTTTTGTGGGGCATCTGCACAAGCTATCATGTCATCTCGCACCTAAACGTTTTTTATAGACTAGTACCGCGACAAGTTATATTACAAATACATACCAATAAAGTAGACATTAAATAGTGAAAGAGAGGACGAAAACGTGTGAAAATTCTTTTTCTTGAGAGTCATCCCATGTGGCTCTATGGTTTACCGAATGGGTTTAGGGAAGCAGGCCATACCGTAATGATTTCGGGTCCTGTGAGCCGGGAAAATATTACTGAAATGATAGACGAATTTAAACCGGATCTAATAGTATCTATGGGATGGACACCAGAGCATTCAAGAGAAAAGCAAGCCTGGATTCGCAACGCAACTAAAAAGGTGAATATCCCACTCGTTTATTGGGCAACTGAAGACCCACTGCACACTCAAAACTTTACCATCCCGTTAATTAAAAAGATGAAACCGGATTTTGTTTTCACCGTTACACCTTCTCTGTGTAAAATTTATGAAAGCATGGGGATTAAAGCAGCTCACTTAGACTTTGCATATCACGAAAGTATACATCATCAGATTAAACCATTGGAGAAATACAGTTGTGATATAGCAGTGGTGGCTAATGCTTACCCTAATTATCTTGAAGAACATCCGGAAGTGTTTCGTTCGTCCTCTTTAAAAACGCTTATTCGCCCTCTTATACGAAAAGGGATTCGCATAGATTTTTGGGGAAAAAATTGGGAAAAAATGAGTAAACATATAGGAAAAGAAATTCCCCGCAATTGGATTCATGGATACCTCGATTATACTGAAGCATATAAAGTTTACAGTTCAGCAAAAATCATTATCGGTTTGCAAAACTGTGAAAGCCAACTTACGCAGCGCACCTATGAAATTCTTGGTTCCGGCGGGGTTTTATTGACATCGGATACACCGGCAGTTCGAGGTAAATTCAAACCTGGCCGCGATCTCATCGTCTCTTCCTCCCCAAAAGAAACATTTGAAAAGGTGAAATACTATTTGAATCATGATAGCGAAAGAAAAAAGATTCAGATAAACGGTAAAAAGGCAGTGAAGAATGACTCCTATCGGCATAGAGCTGAGAGAATGATTGAGGTGCTAAAAAGAAGAGGAATCATAAGGAACGTAGGGGAAACCATACATTACGTAGATGTTCTCAAAGAAAAATACGAGATTCATCATGTTACTCCCGGTGAAACATTATTGAAAATTGCCATGAAGTATAAAGTTTCTCTGCAGCAAATCATGGAGCTTAATCATTTCAAATCAGATCAAATATATGCTGGACAAATTATTAAAATAAGACAGAAACGGTCTAGAGATGTGAAAAATAAATTTTTCTAAAGGAGAGTAATAAGAATGAAGGGGAAAATACCTAAAACAAGAAACCAAGCGAATAAAGTAAAAAGAACGCCTCGTTATATGGAATTTCCCGTGACATACGAAGTGTATCATGTGGAATCTGGTGATACACTATGGACGATTTCCAAATCCTTTAATATTCCGGTACAACAACTTATGAATCTTAATAAGCTTTCTTCAGATATTATTTACCCTGGACAAATGATAAAGATAAGAGAGAGGTAATCTATGAAGTTTCGGAATCGAAACAAATTGAAATGATCAATCATTTTTTTATTTGTTGGGAACTTGATATTTTTGGGGATAAGGGGTTATGAGATGTTTCAAATGAGCTATTTCTATTCTGGATTAGGTTGCGATTTTATTCAACACGTTGATCAAACGAACGGAGTATTAAATGTCGTGTCTCCTGACTTTTTCTATATCAGAAAAGATGGATCATTGCTTCTCCGTTCAGCTAATCCCGATGTAATTAAAGCTCTTCATAGAAGAAAATTAAAAGTAGTTCCTTTTCTAAGCAATCATTGGGATAAGGATTTGGGACGATCTGCATTAAAGAACCGAGTGCTTTTGGCTCAACAAATTTCTAATGTAATAGAAGAACTAGATCTAGACGGAGTCAATATCGATATAGAAAACCTTACAGAGAAAGATCGGCAGGCATTTACGGATTTTGTTAGACTGGTGAGAAAAGGTATTCCTAAGCGTAAAGAGGTATCGGTTGCAGTGGCGGCAAATCCTTTTGGCTGGACGAAGGGCTGGCACGGATCATATGATTATGAGAATTTAGCTAAACATGCGGACTATCTAATGGTTATGGCCTATGATGAAAGCCGCCTTGCTGGGCCTACTGCAAGTGTAGGATGGGTGGAAAAGTCCATTCAATATGCTCTAACCCAAAACATCTCTCCCCAAAAACTAGTTTTAGGATTGCCATTCTACGGCCGTTGCTGGATGCAAGGCCAATCTAACTCCCAAGCCATTTCCCTTTACCTTGTTAACTCACTAGTAAAAAGGCATAACGGGACAATTATTTTTGACACAAAGAGTCAATCTCCAAAAGCTGTTTTTACGATCAAACACGATAAGAAGGATCCATTACCGCCAGGAGCATATACATTATGGTTTGAAAATGAACAGTCACTCAGAGCAAAAATAAAACTCATTCAAAAATATAATCTGAAAGGCCTTGGCAGCTGGAGTCTTGGACAAGAGGATTCGTCATTCTGGAATAAAGTGTTTAAAAATATATAGGCGGAGACGACTGATAATCGTTAATATAGTTTCTCCTGCGAAAATGCAGGGGATTATATACATAAAAAAGACGAGTGAATCCGGGGGGAATGCCACTCGCCACCTTCTAATGAAAAGACGGGATGCTGGATGGCAGCTCGTCTGTTTCATTATAAAACATCGAACGTATGTTTGTAAAGGCGTCTTTTTTAAAGAAATGGTTAAAATAACTGCTCCGAACAGATTCATTGTAAACGTTAGCTAAGTTATGTTAAGATGCATGAACTGATAAGGAGTGGTACAGAGTGAAAACATTGCGTTTAAACGATGTAACGTTAGAAATGGCTGCATATCAAGAAGAGAGTGAGCCGAAGAGGAAAATTGCCTTCACCTTACACGTCACAAGTGAGACTTATCATGATATCGCTGTCCTGTTATATGAAAAAACGTTTAAAGTCGAGGTTCCTGACGAGAATCTTGCCTTCCGCGGGGAAATCACAAATTATTCAACGTCATTGACCAACCTGTACGAAGCGGGAACCGTCAGTGAGTTCCATATCGAAATAACGGAAACAGACGGGAGCGCCGATTCATAATCGGTGTTTTTTTATGTGAAAAAGCTGCCGGGCGGCAGCTTTTGAGAAAGCTAAATTTGATATGTAAGGTGTTTAATTTCTCGTCTTGCAGTTTTTGCGAAAGTGTGTGGATGAAAGGAGGTTTTAATAGGAGTCTCTGATGATCTTGTAATTTTTATGATTGACAACCGTCAGTGAATCTAGCTCAAGATCCCGATAGTTATCCATAATGGTAACATCTACGATAACAGAATTCTCATTTACTTTTTCTACAACACCGGTTAACCCGTTTTTAAATTCAATTACGTTTCCGACCTTAGCGATTTTCACAAGCTTCCTCTCCTTTAAACATAATTATTCCTTTTGAAAGTATTTTGCAGTATTTTCATTGAGAAGTAAAGCGATAAGGAGTTTTATCTCCCTAAGGATTTGTCCTGGCGCTATAAAGATGATATATTGTTTTTCGTCCAAAGAATAAAAAGGGGGAGTTTTGATTGCGTCCCGAAGACATAACAGAACAGATTGAGCAGCTGCGCACTGGCGAAATAAAGGAACTGAGAGTCCAAAAAGAAGACTTTCTTGATTTCAGGGCCGTTTTATCTAAACAAGACGATTTTAAGTATTTCCGCGGCATAGCCCAGCAAGGCGGGGATGTGGTGTTTCAATATTTAGAACAGCCAAGAAGTTAACAAGGTTTCTCATGAGTGAGAAGCCTTGTTATCATATATGACAGAAAAACATCCTTTTATTACATTGGCTGTAACATTCGTAAATAAAATGTAAATCGGAAAAAATGGATAAATATGCTTTTTGTTGACAAGATTTATAGAAAAACAGCCTGTTTTTTTGCCAGTAACCAGCGCGTCACCCGGTATATTCCATCCTGGTACCTGTTTGGGAGAGTTGGAAAATCTTTTTCCGTGAAAATGATTTGTTCTCTTGTTAAGGTTATGAAGTGTTTTTTGAGCACTTTAAGGAGGAAACTGTATGACGACAAAATTTACTGCTCTGGCTGTTTTTCTTCTTTGTTTCATGCCTGCTTCGAAAATTGAACATACACAAGCTTCACTACTGAGCACAAAGAAGACTAAACATGAAGAAGCTAAGCTGCTTACACATATAAATCAAGATACAGACACATCTTTCTCTTCACTGTCTGCTGATAAGGACAAGAAAAAAATAAAACCGATCAAGCTATCAGCGAACACTGAAAAGAAAGAAGAAGAAAAACCAAAGAAAACGAATGATAAGGAAGAAACATATTCACAGTCTGAAAAAGAATTGCTTTCCCGTCTTGTTCACGCAGAGGCTAAGGGAGAATCCTATGAAGGAAAGGTCGCTGTTGCAAGCGTTGTGCTGAACAGGACGGAGAAAAAAGGTTTTCCTGATACAATAAGAGGGGTTATTTATCAGAAAAACGCCTTTGAACCGGTCGCAAACGGAAGCATTAATCAAAAGCCTGATAAAGAATCAATTGCTGCTGCCGAAGAAGCGCTGTCTTCAAAAAATAGAGAAACAGATGCTATATTCTTTTATAATCCGAAAACAGCGTCGGATGATTGGATTCGCTCAAGAAAAATCGTAGAAAGAATCGGCGGGCACGTTTTTGCCATCTAAGCATAGAAGAGACAATTTGTCTCAGCTGTGCTTTTTTTCATATAAAGAGTAAAAATAAAATAATTTTTGAACTTGTCTCATATGATGTTGGTAGTACAAGAGACAAGGGGAGACATCATGAATCGATTTGTGAAAGGGATCATTCTTTTATCCATTGCCGCCTTTTTCGCTGAATGCCTTGAATTTGTGGTGAATATGATTTTGGCACGGGAACTTGGCGAGCATGGGATGGGGCTTTACATGAGTATTTTGCCCACGATTTTTTTAATTATTGTCATCGCAAGCCTGGAACTGCCGATCTCGATTTCTAAATTCATTGCTGAATCAAATCCTAAGCTTCATGAAAGCATGCTGAGGCACGCTTTCAGAATGACAGCCATATTTACAGCATTTTCTACTGCCGCCGCCAGCATTGCGCTTCCGTTTATTCCGGTATTTGATACATACCACCCGTTTATTAAAGGGATTGTCATCGGCTTAATTCCTGTTGTGGCCTTTACTTCAATCGCCAGGGGTTACTTTATGGGTGTGCAAAAAATGGGGAAGATCGCAATCGCCAATGCGCTGAAAAAAATCATCCAGCTCTTGTGCTTATTCCTCTTTTTTCAATGGTACTCATTTGAATTGGACATGGCTGTGCTGATTTCCTTGTTTGTCCTAGTCGTGAGTGATGTGGTCGTGCTTGTTTATTTATATTCACAATTTATCATGGCGAGGCGGGCTATGTCCGGCCAGCAGCACATTCATTTGCGCGGAAAGGATGTAAGAAAAAGACTGCTTGCCGTTTCAATTCCTACAACAGGACTGCGCATTTTTCATGCCGTTGTCAACGCGATTGAACCCTTTTTAGTAAAAGGAGCGCTTTTGGCAGCGGGCGTTGCCGGAACGGCAGCGATCGATCAATACGGAATGCTGGCCGGAGTGGCTGTGACGATAGGATCGTTTCCTGCTTTCATTGCCCACTCGCTAATGGTTGTCATGATTCCGAGTATTTCTGAAGCCTATGCGCTCTCACAATATGACATCGTATTAAAAAGGCTGAAGCAGTCGATTTTCATTACATTTGGTTACGGTATACCGGCTGTTTGGATCATGTTCCAGTTTGCGGAGCCTCTGACCCACCTGTTTTTTCACTCTCCTGAAGCGCAGTATTACTTGCAGCTGTTATGGCCTTACTTTCTCTTTCATCTGTTTGTCATGCCGCTGCAGGCGTGTTTAATCGGGATGGGGTTTGTGAAAGAAGCGTTTTATCACAACGTGTGGAGCCATATCGTTGCCCTAAGTATGATGTATGTGCTGGGATCAATGGAGAATCTGCAAATGCTCGGGATCATCCTGGGGATGAACACCGGCATGATTTTGCTGACGAGCCTTCACTATACACAGATTTGCAAAGCGCTGGGGGTATCAGTTTTCCTTACGGGAGGAAACAGAACGCCGCGAATTGAAGGATGATAAAGAAAAAGCAGGGGCAAGCTAATTGAAAAGCATGAAAGGAAGATTCCATGTTGACGAAGCGCTTGCTTACTGTATGCCTTATGTTATTGGGGATGATTGCATGGTCTCCTGATGTGGCAGCTGCTGACGATAAACAGCCTGCCGTTCCCGCTGTTTTTCTTATGAAAACGATAGAAGGGGAGGATATCTCGATCCCGAATAAAGGGCAAAAAACCATCCTGCATTTTTGGACATCATGGTGTCCGCCCTGCAAAAAAGAGCTTCCGCAATTTCAATCATTTTATGATGCCCATCAATCTGAGAACGTAAAGCTGGTAACGGTGAATTTAGTGAACTCGGAACAAAATCAGCAAGCCGTTGAAGACTTTATTAAAGCAAACAAGCTGACGTTTCCGATTGTTCTTGACTCAAAAGGGGAATTAATGAAGGAGTATCGCATCATCACGATCCCAACCTCGTTTTTATTGAATGAAAAGGGAGAAATTGAAAAAACAAAAATAGGTCCGATGACGGCGGAACAACTGAAAGAATGGACGGAAGAATAAGCTGAGAGCGTAGCCTTTCAGCTTTTTTTGTCATATAATGAAAGGTGAACAGATGTTAATGATAATTATTATCAAAAAGAAATTAAAATAATTATAATTGAAATTTTCTTCCCGCATGCTATAATTAAGGAAGACATCATGAAATAACAACGATGAAGCTGCCTTTTGGGCGGCGATTTTGTTTTTTATAAGGGAAATGAAGATGATTTACGTTCTCAATTAGAGGGGAGAATTAAATATGAATGAACAAGTTATCGTTCAACACGATCCGCATAAGCCATTAAAAACAGAACAGAAAGATAAAAACTGGGCACAGCATGCTGAGCTTATCGCAGCACTGGTGTCAGGCGCTCTTATTTTGGCAGGCTGGCTCTTATCCGGACATCAAGTAATATCAGTAACGCTTTACTTGCTGGCTTTTGTGATCGGTGGATTTGCTAAAGCAAAGGAAGGAATCGAAGAAACGCTCGAATCCAAAACGCTGAATGTAGAACTTTTAATGATTTTTGCTGCTATCGGCTCCGCCTTGATCGGATACTGGGCGGAGGGTGCTATTTTAATATTTATTTTTTCTTTAAGCGGCGCTTTAGAAACATACACGATGAATAAAAGCAGCAGAGATTTAACATCTTTAATGCAGCTTGAGCCTGAAGAGGCAACACTGTTGGTCAATGGCGAAACCAAAAGAGTTCCGGTTTCGGACTTGCAGGCCGGTGATATGATTGTGATCAAACCCGGAGAACGCGTAGCGGCTGACGGTGTTATTGAATCGGGCTCAACAAGCCTTGACGAGTCAGCATTAACAGGTGAATCAATGCCTGTAGAAAAAAACACCGGCGACGCTGTATTTACAGGAACTGTGAATCGCAACGGCTCCTTGACCGTTCGTGTCACGAAAGCAAATGAAGATTCGTTATTCAGAAAAATTATCAAACTGGTTGAATCTGCGCAAAGCAGTGTTTCACCCGCACAGGCTTTCATTGAACGATTTGAAAATGCTTATGTAAAAGGTGTGCTGATTGCGGTGGGGCTCTTGTTATTCGTGCCGCACTTTGCGCTAGGCTGGAGCTGGAGTGAAACCTTCTACCGCGCAATGGTGTTTATGGTTGTCGCTTCACCTTGTGCGCTTGTCGCTTCTATTATGCCCGCGGCGCTTTCCTTGATTTCGAATGGCGCCCGCAACGGTATGCTTGTAAAAGGTAGCGTCTTTCTTGAACAGCTCGGTTCTGTGCAAATGATTGCCTTTGATAAAACGGGCACTGTAACAAAAGGCCAGCCTGCCGTCGAGACTGTCAGAATCGCAGAAGGATTCAGTGAAACGGAGGTTCTTGAGGCTGTCTACGCCATCGAAACGCAATCAAGCCATCCGCTCGCTCAAGCTATAACGTCGTACGCTGTAAGCCGCGGCGTGAATCAGTCAGGCTACATATCTATAGAAGAAACATCAGGATTTGGCGTTATGGCAGAAGTCTCTGGCGCGAAATGGAAGATTGGTAAAGCAGATTTTATCGGCAAAGAAATGGCAGCACAATTTATAAAACAAACAGCATCAGATGTCATTCAAAGCGGCCATACGATTGTATTTGTTAAAAAGGATGATCAAATAGCGGGCTGTATCGCACTGAAAGATCAAATCAGGCCCGAAGCAAAAGAGGTCATGGAAGAATTGAACCGGCTTGGGATTAAAACGGCCATGCTGACAGGAGATCATAAGGACACGGCTCAAGCGATAGCAAAGGAAGCCGGAATGACAACTGTTGCGGCAGAATGCCTGCCTGACCAAAAAGTGAATGAAATCAAACGGTTAAAAGAAGAATTCGGAACGATTGCAATGGTCGGTGACGGAATCAATGATGCACCGGCACTTAAAGCGGCGGATGTCGGCATTGCAATGGGCGGCGGAACAGATGTCGCTCTTGAGACCGCTGATATGGTACTCATGCAAAACGATTTGAAAAAACTCGTAAACATGTGCCGCTTGTCTCGGAAAATGAACAGGATTGTCAAACAAAATATCGTGTTCTCTCTAGCTGTGATCTGCCTGCTGATTTGTGCAAACTTTTTGCAGGTGATGGAATTGCCATTTGGCGTGATCGGTCATGAAGGAAGTACGATCTTAGTAATATTAAACGGGTTAAGGCTTTTAAAATAAAACCAGCAGTCCAATCGGGCTGCTGGTTTTTTATGTATCAAGCTTTCTCTTCTTTTTTGTCTTTACCGGATCTTTTTGTAACCATGATGAGAGCGAGGATGCAGCAAAGGAAGCCTGCTGCACAACCGATGATAGAGCTGTAATAATAAAAGCCGACCATCTTCATACCGATAAAAGGAGCGGAAATTCCCAAAATCGTTAAGAGCATAACTGCTTTTCGCCTGAAAAAATTCATCAGCAAACGGAACAACTCCCTGCAATTGAACTCTACTGTCAGTATACAGGATGGGGGGCAGGAAATAAAATGAATCTGAAAATGAAGGCGCCGCGAAAGGCAAACACCTGTAAAACCTGTTACAATGGAAGACAGAACAATGCATTGCAAATGGCAGGGAGGAACAAGAAGTGAATAGAATACAACGCGTCTCTTCATGGCTGAAGGAAGCGGGGCATACTGCCGCATTTATTCATACGAAAGAAAATGTTTTTTACTTAACCGGTTTTTACACAGAGCCGCATGAAAGATTAATGGGTTTATTTATTTTTCAAGAAGAGGAGCCTTTCTTTGTTTGTCCTGGAATGGAAGCAGGTCAGGCACGCAGCGCAGGCTGGAATCATGAAATCATTGGCTATGCCGATCACGAAAATCCGTGGGAGCTGATAGAGAAAGCCTTGAAAAAGCGAAATATCAGCATACATACACTCGCGGTAGAAAAAGATTCGATCTCACTATCACGCGCAGAACAGCTGAAGCATTCGGTGGGCGGGGCTCAATTTGTTTCAGCAGAAGAAACACTCAATCAATTTCGCCTGATTAAAGACGACAATGAAATTCGTTTGCTGAAAGAGGCGGCAAAGCTTGCTGATTTCGGTGTTGAAGTCGGCACAGCCGCTTTGCGTGAAGGCATCAGTGAAGTGGAAGTGCTCGCTCAAATCGAGTATGAGCTGAAGAAAAAAGGAATTCAGGGCATGTCTTTCTCCACAATGGTTCTATTCGGAGAAAAATCAGGCCAGCCTCATGGAAATCCAGGGACAGCCACATTGAAGAAAGGTGATTTCGTTTTATTTGATCTCGGTGTTATTCTTGACGGCTACTGCTCTGATATTACAAGAACGTTTGCATACAAGACCATCAATCCGAAGCAAGAGGAGATTTATGAGACCGTTCTTCAAGCGGAAAAAGCTGCGATTGAGGCAAGCAAACCCGGTGTCAGAATCGGAGATCTGGATTTAACTGCCCGCGGGATCATTGAAAAAGCGGGATACGGAGATTATTTTCCTCACCGGCTGGGACACGGACTCGGGATTTCCGTCCATGAGTACCCATCTATGAGCCAAGCCAACGATACACTGCTGCAGGAAGGCATGGTCTACACGATCGAACCGGGTATTTATGTGCCTGAGATCGGCGGCGTGCGCATTGAGGATGACGTTCATGTAACAAAGGACGGAGCGGTTGCTCTGACCCAATATCCGAAGGAATTAATCATACTGCCTTAACAGGAAATAAAAAAGGACTTTGTTCTCGACATCGTCCTTTTTTATCTGCATTAAATAAAAAAATCATCAAATGTTCGAAAGGGTTTAATTTCATGTTTTTGGTTGAGAGGTTTTACAGCAAGACAGCTGCCGCCGAGAACAGTCAGACATAATCCAATTAAAATGAAGAAACCCATGTGATCTTCTCCTTTCAGCTAAAAACACAAAATATGTCTGGTACGCTCATATCATATTGTATGAAACGCATTCCAGATCAAGGGAATTTAGAAAGAAGGGAATCTATGGCTAATATTAAAGACATTGCAGAAAAAGCCGGTGTCTCCGTTACAACGGTTTCCCGAGTCATAAACGATCATCCTTACGTCAGCGAAGACAAAAGAAATAGAGTGCTCGAGGCAATGGAAGCATTAGAGTACACGAGAAATATCCACGCTGTTCATTTGTCGAAAGGATTTTCAAACATGATTGGTGTTGTCTTGCCGACGATTAATCTGCCTTATTTTGCAGAGCTGATCGCAGGTATAGCTGACGCAGCCGCGGAATCCGGGATTCACCTCTCTTTATTCCAAACAAACTATGATGTGCAGAAAGAAATCTTTGCGCTGTCCCAATTAAAGCAGCGTCAGGTTGACGGGTTGATTTTTTGCTCAAAGGCGCTTGCTGATGAAAAACTCATGGAATGGGAGGGACCGATATTGCTTTGCCAGAATTCAGATATCAGCCGTTTTCCAACGATCAGCATTCCTCACCAACAAGCATTCCGGAAAGGCTTGGACTATTTAATTGCCAAAGGACACACAAAAATAGCCATCTGTTTGGCAAGAAAAAAGGGCATGAACAGCCATTTCCGAATCAAGGCCTATAAAGAAGCATTGGAAGAGATCGGAGAAGCATTTCGTGAAGACTGGGTGATCGAGAAAGCGATTACAATCAATGATGGCAAGGCGCTTTTTCATAAGTGGCAAAAGTGGAAGGAAAAGCCGACAGCTATTTTTGTTGCCAATGATCAAGTGTCAGCAGGGCTTTTACTTGAAGCAAGAGCCCAGCGGGTATCGGTACCGGATGAGCTTGCAATCTTAAGCGTTGATAACCATGAAATCAGCCAATCGCTTGGTATCACAACAATCGATATTCAGACAAAGGAAATGGGAAAGCAGGCATTTGCCATGCTGGAAAAAAGAATTCAAGGGCAGCCGATTGAAAGGAAAGTTCTGTATTACCGTCTCGTCGAAAGATCGACTGTTTAGTGAAAGCATCGAAAAAAGGTTTGACGTGCATTCCGTTCGTTATGTACGATATGAGGTATTGAATGACAAAAGGAGCTGAGGATCGTGAATGGGTCCTTCACAGTGAAAAAGGTACTGAATAATAACGTATTAATTGCTTCTCATCATAAATACAGCGAAGTCGTTTTAATCGGAAAAGGTATTGGTTTCGGAAAAAAACAAGATGATGTCATTGAAGATAAAGGCTACGATAAAATGTTCATTTTAAAGGACGAGAAGGAACAAAAGCAGTTTAAAAAGCTCCTTGACTATGTTGATGAAAAGCTCGTTGATATTTCAAACGATGTGATCTACCACATCAGCAATAGGACAAACCATTCATTAAATGAGCATATTCACATTGCGCTGACAGACCATATCGCATTTGCGATCAAAAGGCAGCAGCAGGGCTTTGATATGAAAAATCCATTTTTAATGGAGACTCAGTCGCTGTATCCGGAGGAATACCAAATTGCCAAAGAAGTTATCGATATGATTAATGAAAAAGCGGGAATTTGCCTTCCGGAAGGAGAAATCGGTTTTATCGCCCTGCATATCCATTCAGCCCTGACAAACCGCCCGCTGTCTGAAGTCAATCAGCACTCGCAGCTGATGGCGCAGCTTGTTGAGGTGATTGAAGACTCATTTCAAATGAAAGTAAATAAGGAAAGTGTCCACTATTTGCGGCTGATCCGGCATATCAGATTTACAATAGAGAGAATCAAAAAAGAAGAACCGACTAAAGAACCAGAAAAATTAATGTTGTTATTGAAAAATGAATATCCACTATGCTACAATACAGCTTGGAAATTGATTAAAATCTTGCAGCAAACATTGAAGAAACCAGTTCATGAGGCGGAAGCGGTTTACCTAACGCTTCATCTGTACCGATTAACCAATAAAATTTCATAAATTCAGTTTATCCTTATAACGTGTTACTGATCCGATCAGGCATGAGTGATTGAGGGGAAAAAACGGGAAGTCTATTCTCGTTCTTTTGTGCACCCAATTTGCTCATGCCTTTTTTGTTGTGTAAAAGGGCAAATGTAAACGGTTAAACTGGAAGACTTACGCCTGTGAATTCGTTGTCATGATTTTTAGCTGTAAGGTCAGACTAGTAAAAAGAGGAGGTCAATTCTTATGTTTAAAGCATTATTCGGCGTTCTTCAAAAAATCGGGCGCGCGCTTATGCTTCCAGTTGCGATCCTACCGGCTGCGGGTATTTTGCTTGCGATCGGAAATGCAATGCAAAATAAGGACATGATTCAAGTCCTGCATTTCTTGAGCAATGACAATGTTCAGCTCGTAGCAGGTGTTATGGAAAGCGCTGGGCAGATTGTTTTCGATAACCTTCCGCTTCTTTTCGCAGTAGGTGTAGCCATCGGGCTTGCCAACGGTGATGGAGTTGCAGGGATTGCAGCGATTATCGGTTATCTGGTGATGAACGTGTCCATGAGTGCGGTTCTTCTTGCAAACGGAACCATTCCTTCCGATTCAATCGAAAGAGCCAAGTTCTTCACGGAAAACCATCCCGCATATGTAAACATGCTTGGTATACCTACCTTGGCGACAGGCGTGTTCGGCGGTATTATCGTCGGTGTGTTAGCTGCATTATTGTTCAACAAATTTTACACAATTGAACTGCCGCAATATCTTGGTTTCTTTGCGGGTAAACGTTTTGTTCCAATTGTTACGTCAATTTCTGCACTGATTCTGGGTCTTATTATGTTAGTGATCTGGCCTCCGATCCAGCATGGATTGAATGCCTTTTCAACAGGATTAGTGGAAGCGAATCCAACCCTTGCTGCATTTATCTTCGGGGTGATTGAACGTTCGCTTATCCCATTCGGTTTGCACCACATTTTCTATTCGCCGTTCTGGTATGAATTCTTCAGCTATAAGAGTGCAGCAGGGGAAATCATCCGCGGGGATCAGCGTATCTTTATGGCGCAGATTAAAGACGGCGTACAGTTAACAGCAGGTACGTTTATGACAGGTAAATATCCATTTATGATGTTTGGTCTGCCTGCCGCGGCGCTTGCGATTTATCATGAAGCAAAGCCGCAAAACAAAAAACTCGTTGCAGGTATTATGGGTTCAGCGGCCTTGACATCCTTCTTAACAGGGATCACAGAGCCATTGGAATTCTCATTCTTATTCGTTGCCCCTATCCTGTTTGCGATTCACTGTGTGTTTGCGGGACTTTCATTCATGGTCATGCAGCTGTTGAATGTTAAGATTGGTATGACATTCTCCGGCGGTTTAATTGACTACTTCCTATTCGGTATTTTGCCGAACCGGACGGCATGGTGGCTTGTGATTCCTGTCGGCTTAGGGCTGGCGCTCATTTACTACTTCGGATTCCGATTTGCCATCCGCAAATTTAATTTGAAAACACCTGGACGCGAGGATGCTACGGAAGAAACAGCAGCATCTGGGAAAACTGGTGAAGCAGGAGATCTTCCTTATGAGATCCTTCAGGCAATGGGTGACCAGGAAAACATCAAACACCTTGATGCTTGTATCACTCGTCTGCGTGTGACTGTAAACGATCAGAAAAAGGTTGATAAAGACCGTCTGAAACAGCTTGGGGCATCCGGGGTACTGGAAGTCGGCAACAACATTCAGGCTATTTTCGGACCGCGTTCTGACGGTTTAAAAACACAAATGCAAGACATCATTGCGGGACGCAAACCAAGACCTGAACCGAAAACATCTGCTCAAGAGGAAGTAGGTCAGCAGGTTGAGGAGGTCATTGCAGAACCGCTGCAAAATGAAATCGGCGAAGAAGTTTTCGTTTCTCCGATTACCGGCGAAATTCACCCAATTACTGATGTTCCTGACCAAGTTTTCTCAGGAAAAATGATGGGTGACGGTTTTGCGATTCTCCCTTCTGAAGGTATTGTCGTATCACCGGTTCGAGGAAAAATTCTAAATGTGTTCCCGACGAAACATGCAATCGGCCTGCAATCAGACGGCGGAAGAGAAATTTTGATCCACTTTGGTATTGATACGGTCAGCCTGAAGGGCGAAGGATTTACGTCTTTCGTATCAGAAGGAGACCGCGTTGAACCTGGACAAAAACTGCTTGAAGTTGATCTGGACGCAGTCAAACCGAATGTACCGTCTCTCATGACACCGATTGTGTTTACGAACCTTGCTGAGGGAGAAACAGTCAGCATTAAAGCAAGCGGCTCAGTTAACAGAGAGCAAGAAGACATTGTGAAGATTGAAAAATAAGGGTGTTAGTACGCTGTGCTTGTCAGATGACAAGTACGGCTGTATGATATAATATTGTGAAGTAATATAGCTTTAAGTTAAAAGGAGAATGATAAAAATGGCACAAAAAACATTTAAAGTAACTGCAGATTCTGGAATCCACGCTCGTCCTGCGACAGTTCTTGTACAAACTGCAAGCAAATACGACGCTGACGTTAATTTAGAATATAACGGCAAAACAGTTAACCTTAAATCTATCATGGGTGTTATGTCTCTAGGTATCGCTAAAGGCGCTGAGATCACAATCTCTGCTACTGGCGCTGACGAAAACGATGCTCTTAACGCTCTAGAAGAAACAATGAAAAGCGAAGGACTCGGCGAGTAATGCAAGAATTAAAAGGGATTGGCGCTTCAGCCGGCATCGCGATTGCCAAAGCGTACCGGCTTGAAGAGCCAGATTTAACGGTTGAAAAGAAAAACATCTCTGATTCTGAAGCGGAAGTAAGCCGTTTTGATGAAGCGATTGCACGTTCAAAAGAAGAGCTCGAAAAAATCAAAGAGCACGCTTTAAAAGAACTCGGTCAGGATAAAGCTGATATTTTTTCTGCTCACCTTTTAGTTCTCAGTGATCCTGAGCTTCTAAACCCTGTGAAAGAAAAAATCAGCACTGATTCAGTGAACGCTGAATTCGCTTTAAAAGAAACGTCTTCTATGTTCGTTTCCATGTTTGAATCAATGGACAACGAATATATGAAAGAGCGTGCGGCAGATATCCGCGATGTAACAAAACGCGTAACCGGCCACCTGCTTGGCGTCGAAATTCCAAACCCAAGCATGATCTCAGAAGAGGTTATTATTATAGCTGAAGACTTAACACCGTCTGACACAGCTCAATTAAACCGTGAGTTCGTAAAAGGATTCACAACTGATATCGGCGGACGCACATCTCACTCTGCCATCATGGCGCGTTCTCTTGAGATTCCTGCAGTTGTTGGTACGAAAGCGGCTACAGGCACAATCCAAAACGGCGTGACTGTTATCGTTGACGGTATTAATGGCGATGTCATTATCGACCCATCTGCGGAAACTGTAAAAGAGTATGAAGAAAAACATAATGCTTATTTGGCTCAAAAAGCTGAGTGGGCGAAGCTGGTCAATGAACCTACTGTGTCAAAAGACGGTCATCATGTAGAGCTTGCAGCGAATATCGGTACTCCTGATGATGTGAAAGGCGTTCTTGAAAACGGCGGAGAAGCAGTTGGCCTTTACCGTACAGAGTTCCTTTACATGGGAAGAGATCAGCTGCCTACAGAAGATGAGCAGTTTGATGCTTACAAAACGGTTCTTGAGCGTATGGAAGGAAAATCAGTTGTCGTGCGGACACTTGATATCGGCGGAGACAAAGAGCTTCCTTACCTGCAGCTTCCTAAAGAAATGAACCCGTTCTTGGGATACAGAGCGATTCGTCTTTGCCTTGAAGAGCAAGAAATCTTCAGAACACAGCTTCGCGCGCTGCTTCGTGCAAGTACATACGGAAACCTGAAAATCATGTTCCCTATGATTGCGACAGTTAACGAATTCAAAGAAGCAAAAGCGATCCTTCTTGAAGAGAAAGAAAAGCTTGTAAAAGCGGGACAGGCTGTATCTGACGATATTGAAGTCGGTATGATGGTTGAAATTCCGTCAACTGCAGTCATCGCTGATCAGTTTGCTAAAGAAGTTGATTTCTTCAGTATTGGAACAAACGATTTGATCCAATACACGATGGCAGCTGACCGTATGAATGAACGTGTATCTTACCTGTATCAGCCATACAACCCGGCAATCCTTCGCTTAATTACACTCGTAATTGAAGCAGCACACAAAGAAGGAAAATGGGTTGGCATGTGCGGAGAAATGGCAGGAGACGAGATTGCGATTCCGATCCTTCTCGGCTTAGGCTTAGATGAGTTCTCAATGAGTGCAACGTCTATCCTTCCGGCAAGAACACAAATCAGCAAATTGTCTAAACAAGAAGCTGAGTCATTCAAAGAGAAAATTTTATCTATGAGCACGACAGAAGAAGTTGTCGCGTTCGTAAAAGAAACATTCAAGTAATGTACAAAAACCAGACGGCCTCCGGCCTGTCTGGTTTTTTTCATAATCAGGGATGCAGCGGGGCACAATAACATGGCTAGGAGGGATAGTATGTCAAACCAATTTAACGCAGGAGATACAGTTTACGTGATCTACAGAAATCCGCACGCCGCCAATGTTGCCCACATAAAGGAAGCTGAAATTGTGCACCACCCATACCATGAAGGCGAGCTTTCCCTGTTTATTTATGAAACCTATCATCCGCTTGCAGAGGACGATGCTGTGTTTGCAAGCTATGAAGAAGCTAAATCACTTTACAAAGAACTATTTGATATCGATCCGTATGAGTAACAAGGAAATCATTACAACTCATATCCTTTCCGCCTTATGAGAAAAGTAACGTTAGTAAAGGAAAAGGATGTGGCACCATGCAGAACCCATTTGTTCCGCAGCTTGTGTATATAGAACCGAGAGCGCTGGAATATCCGCTGGCTCAAGAATTACAAGATAAATTTGAAAAAATGGGCATTGAAATCAGAGAAACGACGTCCCATAATCAGGTGCGTAATATTCCTGGAAAAAATCATCTTCAGCAGTATCGTAATGCGAAGTCAACATTAGTTATCGGTGTCAGGAAAACATTAAAGTTTGATTCTTCGAAACCCTCGGCTGAATATGCCATTCCGTTTGCAACAGGCTGCATGGGACACTGCCATTACTGCTACCTGCAAACAACCATGGGATCAAAGCCGTATATCAGAACCTATGTAAACGTCGAAGAGATATTGGACCAGGCAGATAAGTATATGAAGGAGCGCGCACCAGAGTTCACAAGGTTCGAAGCTTCATGTACGTCAGACATTGTAGGAATCGATCATCTGACACACACGCTGAAGCGCGCCATTGAACATTTTGGACAAAGTGAGCTCGGAAAGCTCAGATTTGTAACGAAATTTCATCATGTCGATCACCTACTAGATGCAAAGCATAACGGGAAAACGAGATTCAGATTCAGCATTAATGCCGACTACGTGATTAAAAATTTTGAGCCGGGAACCTCACCTCTTGATAAGCGGATAGAAGCGGCGGTAAAAGTTGCAAAAGCAGGGTATCCGCTAGGCTTTATTGTTGCGCCGATTTATATTCATGAAGGCTGGGAAGAAGGATACAAACATCTGTTTGAAAAACTTGATGCCGCTTTGCCGCAAGATGTCAGACATGATATTACTTTTGAATTAATTCAGCACCGTTTTACAAAACCGGCGAAACGAGTCATTGAGAAGAATTATCCAAAGACGAAGCTCGAATTAGATGAAGAAAAGCGGCGTTATAAATGGGGCCGTTACGGGATCGGAAAATATATTTATCAGAAAGATGAAGAGCATGCACTTCGGGAAGCGCTTGAATCCTATATTGATACTTATTTCCCAAATGCGAAAATCGAATATTTCACTTAAAGGGCTGTTGTGACGAACAGCTCGCTTTTTTATAAAAAGGATTTTTCCATTC
The DNA here is from genome assembly GCF_021282335.1 of Bacillus sp. G16. Taxonomy (NCBI): domain Bacteria; kingdom Bacillati; phylum Bacillota; class Bacilli; order Caryophanales; family Bacillaceae; genus Bacillus; species Bacillus sp. G16. Next base: position 230,027 of record NZ_JAJSOZ010000007.1, read on the forward strand.
CATCAAAACGCCGAAATTCAATGATTCTTCATCCTCTAAATAATTGCTGACTACACGAATCGGAGAACGGCCGCAATGCAGGAGAAAGGACAGCACAGGGTCTTTTTTCCTGCCATCCATCACATCTTCAACGTATTGTACAGCGCTGATCTCGTCTGCGTATTTATGATAAAAAGGAATGCGCCCGCCGCCGAGCAGGCGCTCCAGCCGCTTGTCAACAGTCAGCTCATACATCGTGTTCATCAGCCATTTTCCGATTCCAAGCTTTCGATAATGAGGAGAAACGGAAATATCCACTACATATAAAGTATTTCCATGAGGATCATGATTATTAATAGATCCGTTGTCTGTTGCCTGCGCCCATGTATGGTCAGGAGACTCTGGCTTAAAATGTACGATAAGGGCAGTCATAGAACCAACTATTCTGCCATTGACCAGCGCGCATAAAGCCCCTTCCGGAAAGGTTTTGATATGGCTTGCAAGCTGTTCCTCTGACCACAGTAATTCCTGAGAAAACGGAGGGGGGAAACATTCTCTTTGAAGTGAAATCAGCCCCTTTATGTCAGCCTCTGAATAGTTTCGGATGGTAAGTGCCTCAAATTTTCTGCCGGTGTGCACGTACATTTGTTTTAGTATGATCATCACCCTCCTTATGTATTTTATTATAAATAAGATTGAATTTTCAGTAAATATATTCCGGTTTTCATATAATTTATTTTTTTATTATTCATTTTTCAAACGAGAGGGCCGATATAGAAATTAGGAGGGGATTGGTTTGTTTAAAAAACTTCACATGAAGATTGCTGTTTTTGTTTCGATCATGTTAATCGTCACAGTTGTTCTTTTAATGCTGTCTTCTTATCTGACGCTAAAACCAATGATTACAGAGGATGGGAAAAATACAACTCAAAACGTGACACAGTCACTTGAACAAAATATTGAATTGCAATTAAAGAGTTATGCCATTTCGTTAACAAGATTGGCTAATGGAGAATTAGCTCATACATTTGTAACGAAACCAAGTAAAGAAGCTTTTCGGCTGTTTAATGATGACATTAAACAAATCAAAGATAACGATAATTATGTTGCGATGGCTTACATAGGCACCGCAAAAAAAGAGATGTTTACATATCCGAAAGCCGATTTTGCTAATGATTATGACCCGACATCAAGACCATGGTATAAGCTTGCAGCTGAAACTCCGGATCAAGTCGTTTGGACGGAACCCTATAAAGATGTCGTGACAGGAGACATGATTGTCACTGCATCGAAAGCGGTACTTGACGGGCAGAAAGTGATAGGGGTTGCCAGCTACGATTTGAAACTTTCTGCTATCCAGAGCATGGTCAATAAGCAAAAGGTGCCTTACAATGGATTTGCCTTTTTAGCTGATGCAAGCGGCAATCTTTTAGCCCACCCGTTAAACCAAGGAAAAAATATATCAAAGGATCAATCATTGAAAACCATTGCATCTGAGAAAAAAGGGATACAGGATGAAAATGGAAAAATGGTTGTGTACCAAACGATTGGTGAAACGGGCTGGAAAGTCGGAACACAATTTGATACTGATAAATTAATGTGGATTTCAGATAAAATGAACCGGGCGAACCTTTGGATATCACTGATCGCGCTTGTCGCAACGATAATTCTCAGCTATTTCCTAGCCAAAACGATAACCGGTCCGATACAGCAGCTGATCGCAAAAACGAAGGCAGTCTCCGAAGGCGATTTAACCGTTCATGCTGAATCAAAATCCAAGGATGAAGTCGGTATTTTAACAAGAGACTTTAACCAAATGGTTGAAAATATGAAGGAAATGGTTGAACAAGTAAGACTCTCTTCAGGGAAAGTATCTGATACCTCTGAGCAATTAACGGCTGTCTCTGCTGAAACAAATGAAACAAGCGGACAAATTGCAAAAGCAATTGAAGAAGTAGCCGCAGGAGCATCAGAACAGGCTTCTGAAGTTGAGACCATTAATGAAAAATCAGAAAGCCTGTCAACTAAAATCAGACAAATCGCTGAGGAGGCGGGCGGAATTAAAGAGCGCTCAAAATCATCTGAGGATGCAAGCTATAAAGGACTTGACGCGCTCGGCCAGCTATTGATGAAGTCAAACGAAGCCAACATGGAAACAAAAAAGGTTGAAACGATGCTGCTTGATCTGGAAAATCAAACAAAGAATATTGAAGAAGTGGTTACAGCTATTTCGAATATTTCTGATCAGACCAACTTGCTTGCTCTAAATGCCAGCATTGAGGCAGCCAGAGCCGGAGAAAGCGGACGCGGCTTTGCCGTTGTAGCCGATGAAGTGCGGAAGCTTGCTGAGCAATCAGCACTTTCTACAAAGCATATCAGCGAGACTGTGAAGCTTATCCAGCTTGAGACAAAAGAGGCCTCTCACGCAATGGTTGAGGCAAGCAGAATGAATGATGAACAAAACAGTGCCATTCATGAGACTGGAGAGGTATTAAACACGATAACCGCAGAAATGCAATCACTGGTACAAGGCATTGATCACATTTACGAAGAAATTCAAAGAATGAGTGATGAACAGCTCGCAATTTCTGAAGCGATTCAAAGCATATCAGCCATATCACAGGAATCGGCCGCTGCAGCAGAGGAAGTGAACGCATCAACCGATGAACAGCTGATCACCCTTGATAAAGTCAAACACTCAACGGAAACGTTAAAACATGCAAGCCAAGAGCTTATGAACACAATTCAGAAATTCAAATTGTAATCCAATCAAATCCCCAAAACATGATATGTTTTGGGGATTTTTCATTTTAAGAGTCTACTATATGATGAATAGATATGGTAGTCTAGAAAATGAAGGAAAAATGATAAATTTTAACTAAAATCAAACAAAGCATCTGGGAGGAATGACCTTGAAAAAAACAATTGGTTTTATCGGTCTTGGAGTGATGGGAAAAAGCATGGCATCACATATTCTGAAAGACGGCCATCCTGTATTGGTGTACACCCGGACAAAAGAAAAAGCAGACAGAATACTTGAAAAAGGCGCGGTATGGAAAGAAACGGTCAAAGATCTTTCAAAAGAAGCGGATGTTATCATTACAATGGTCGGCTATCCCAGTGATGTTGAAGAAGTGTATTTCGGAAGCAACGGAATTATTGAAAATGCAAAAGAAGGCGCATATCTCATTGATATGACGACATCTAAACCTTCGCTTGCGAAGAAGATTGCTGAAGCGGCCAAAGAAAAAGCATTGTTCGCTTTAGATGCCCCTGTTTCCGGCGGAGATATCGGTGCACAAAACGGAACTCTCGCGATTATGGTCGGCGGAGAAAAAGAAGCATTTGAAGCCTGCCTGCCGATTTTCTCTTTAATGGGAGAAAACATTCAGTATCAAGGACCGGCTGGAAGCGGCCAGCATACCAAGATGTGTAATCAGATTGCAATCGCAGCTGGTATGATCGGTGTTGCAGAAGCGATGGCCTATGCTCAAAAATCAGGCCTGCAGCCGGAAAATGTCCTGAAAAGCATCACAACGGGCGCAGCCGGAAGCTGGTCATTGTCAAATCTTGCTCCCCGTATGCTTCAAGGCAACTTTGAACCAGGTTTTTATGTGAAACATTTTATTAAAGATATGGGAATTGCGCTCGAGGAAGCGGAATTAATGGGGGAAGAAATGCCAGGCTTGTCGCTTGCGAAATCCTTATATGACAAGCTCGCTGCACAAGGCGAAGAAAACAGCGGAACACAAAGTATATATAAGCTATGGGTGAAATAAAAAAGATTCCATGTATCATACAGTTAGCCTTCAGGCTGTGAGCCTTATTTGATATTCGTTCTGAGAAGGATTTATCCTTCTCTTTTTTAATTCAATCGTGTTTTACTCTTTTTACAACTTAAGGCATACGATTTACAATGCTGCTGTCACTGATCCGCATTATTTTATTTTTGTTCGAAAAGCACCCTTCTTTCGAGTCATACGCCTTTTTTGGAGGGAGAAAAATATCATCATCTCCTGCATACATTGTTTTTTTATTTTTAGCAGTTGACAAAACTGAGACAGTATTTTACTGTTGCCTTAACATAAAACGGAAGGGTGAAAATAAGAACATGATTCTATAACCCTAGCTTTAAGAAAGAATCAATAGCTTAACCTATACATTTAACTTCAGTACTATTTTTCCGATGATCTGAATGCTTATTTGTTTTGGTTATTGATTCATTTTCTGAGATAGGATTATGGGGTAATGTTCTTTATTTATACTGACTAAAGCGGCTTTGAAGTGAAGCCTATTTAGGTATGAATGTAAGCATTGCCTCCTATCTCAGAAAAGTGAGTATAGGAGGCTTTTTTGTAGATTATTATTGATGGGGGAATTGATATGAAGCTTGAACAGCAAGAAATGAATATTTTACATTCTGATTCTGGTCCATACGGGATAGCCATTTCACACGAAGGAAAGGTATGGTTTACTCAACATAAAGCTAATAAGATTAGCTGTATTGATAAGAAGGGGCAAATTCAAGAGTATACTGTTCCGACACCTGATGCTGGAGTCATGTGTTTAACGGCGTCTTCAAAAGGTGATATCTGGTTTACAGAAAATAGAGCTAATAAGATAGGAAAATTGACAACAAAAGGGCAATTCATAGAATATCTTTTGCCACATCCAAATTCAGCCCCATATGGAATTACGGAAGGTCCAAACGGCGATATCTGGTTTACTGAGATGAATGGAAATCGTATAGGAAAATTGACATCAGAGGGCAAGATTCATGAATACGAACTGCCTAATGAAGGATCATATCCTTCTTTTATTACGTTGGGTTCGGATCAGTCACTTTGGTTCACTGAAAACCAGAACAATGCTATCGGCAAAATAACCGAATCAGGAGAGTTAACGGAATATCCAATTCCTACACCAGCAGCAGGACCAGTAGGGATTACAAAGGGGCATGACGATGCGCTTTGGTTTGTAGAAATCATGGGTAATAAGGTAGGTAAGATTACGGTTTCTGGTGAAATAACTGAATATGACATCCCTACACCAAATGCACGTCCCCATGCTATCGCTGCAGGAATGAAATCTGATTTATGGTTTACCGAATGGGGGGCAAATAAAATAGGAAGGCTGACAAGTGATCAAACAATTGAAGAATATACAATCAACACACCTAATGCTGAACCTCATGGCATTGGATGCGATAATGATGGTATAGTGTGGTTTGCCTTAGAATGTAACAAATTAGGAAAACTAAAGTTAACAAAATAATGAAAAAGGAGCCACCCTTTGCTCCTCAGGCTGTCGCCGTCGCTTTCGAATCTGGTTACTTAACGACCCCAATCTCTAAAGGATTATCTGACTGTGATATCTTTGGTGAAATCGCTCATAGGCGCTATCATCCTGCCCTGAAGTTTGTTTCCACAATGGTAATTTCATTGCGACAGTGAAAAAGACAGGTGCATTTGTCTGAACCGGCACATTTACGCATTCAACAACTGACCGCAAAGGCCATCATGTAAATCACCCCGCATGTATGGAGGCAAAATCGTTTGTCTATTTCAGGGAAAACGGAATGTGAGCGAACAAGTTCTCCTCGCAGCCGCGCACCCGGAAATGAAGAAGATTGCCATATACCTAGCCAACAGGGCTAGATATGTGGGTGCTTTTTTTCTGTTTCTAGAAACAGATCAATTGGTGTATGAAAATGTAAAACATAAAAAGCTTGCAGAAAAAACATGGTTTTCTCTACAAGCTGAAGATTACCTGTATCGTACAGGATATTTTTTATTATTTTCCGATGAATTGCTGTGTCCAGATGCTTCCAGACTCAACGTAGCCTACACCGATGTGAGTAAAGTTAGGGTTTAGAATGTTTTTTCTGTGTCCTTCACTGTTCATCCAAGCTTTTACTACTTCTTCTGGTGTCTTTTGGCCCTTAGCAATGTTTTCACCTGCTGTTTTGTAGCTGATTCCGAAAGATTTCATCATATCAAACGGTGAGCCGTAAGTTGGGCTTTGGTGATCAAAGTAGTTTTTGTCCTTCATGTCCTGAGATTTTGCGCGTGCAGATTTGCTTAACGTTTCATCAATTTGAAGCGGTTTTAAGCCTTGTTTTTGTCTTTCTGCATTAGTAAGCTCAACAACTTTTTTCTCATATGCACTTACAGATGAAGGCGCAGATGTTGTTGTGTTTGTTTTTTCAGCAGCTGCAGGTGCTTTAGAAGCAGCGTTTTGTTCAGTAGCAGCTGGTGCTTTAGAAGCAGTGTTTTTTTCAGCAGTCTTTTGCGCAGGTTTTGCAGTTTCAGTCTTTTGAACATCCTGAATGTTCATGTTAGATTGCTTCGCATATTTTTGAAGAAGCTGCTTGATCTCTTTTTCGTTTGCAGCGTCTAATGTTTTGATATTTGTTTTAATATGCAGTTTTTTCACTGCATCGTTAAGGGGCATGTTTTGCACAGTGTTCCCCGTTTTTACTGTTACCACATGCTGGCAGGAGAGTTCTTTCGCTGATGCTTGCTGTACGCCCCCGAATGTGAATAATCCAACCGCAGCGGCAGCAGATAAAATAAATGCTTTCTTCATTAGTTCATAACCTCCTAGAGTTGTTTGTTTCTACAAAAAAAATCATAACATAGCTTTTTTGTCATAAAGTATCCATCACTTTCCTTTGACAAAGAGAGATTGTCATTTTCGTAACCAATATGCGCATAACCGCTGAGAAGAAGGGAATCAGCTGCATTTCATATTATTATCGTACAGTTACATAGCTTCCTTTTATTTGAATCGTTAGTTATATTTTAATGTGTTTTTATATTGACAGCTTTTTTTATCCCTTTTTGCTGTAACAACTGTTACAAAGGTGTTAAAATTAATCTCAGTATATGTAAATATATTGAATGATTTGAGAGGGGTAACCAGAAGTGACTGAAATAGGGCGTGAACCAAAGAAAAAGCGCAAAGGAAACCGGGCAATTAGAATGAACTTTTTTTTCCTTGCTGTCTTTGTTCTATTCACTGCATTAATCTTTAAGCTTGGCGTTGTTCAAATTGTTGAAGGCGAACAGCATGAAGAAGACGCTGAGAAAGCAAATGCAAAAACAGCGTACTATCCCGCGCCGCGAGGAAAGATGTACGACAGAAACCAGAAAGTGGCTGTCGATAACCAAAGTGTGCCTGAAATTGTGTATGTTTCTACATCGAGCACAAAAACAGAAGATAAAATCAAAACAGCGAAGCGTCTGGCTGCTTTAATCCATATTGATACCGAATTTTTAAAGGAAAGAGATTTGCGTGATTACTGGATTGCATCTCATCCGAAAAAAGCCGCCGCTCTGCTTAAGGAATCTGAAAGCAACCTGAAAGGGGCCCAGGCTTACAAGCTTCAACTTGAGCGTGTGCCGAATCAAGAGCTGAAAGCTATTCAGCGAGATGATGAAGAAATGGAAATCGCTGCGATATATACAAGGTTTTCAAGCGGAAATGCTTACGAACCTCAAATTGTAAAGGCGATGAACCCAAATGAAAGCAACAGCAATGGAAAGAACGGAACGCTGCTTGATGAGAAGAAAAGCTCCACGCAACGACCAAAAAACGACTTAACATATGATGAAATTTCAATTGTTTCTGAGCATTTAGAAGAACTTCCGGGAATCGACATCGTAAACGATTGGACACGAAAATATCCTTATGACAAAACCCTCTATTCCGTTTTTGGAGGTGTCACGACACCTGATCAGGGCCTGCTGAGCGACCGGAAAGATTTCTACTTAACAAGAGGCTATGCGAATAATGACAGGGTTGGGAAAAGTTATATAGAGTATCAATATGAAGACTACTTAAATTCCCAAAAGGAAAAAGTGCAATATGTAGAAGATAATAAAGGAAATGTCGTCAGCCAAAAAACCATTGATAAAGGCAGCAGGGGATACGATCTTCAGCTTTCTTTTGACATGGAGCTTCAGGCGGAAGTGGAGAAAAGCATAGAAGAAGAATTGCTAAAAAGCCGTGCACGCGGTAACTACATGATTGACAGGGCCTTTGTTGTAATGATGGATCCTAATAACGGGGATGTACTGTCCATGGCAGGAAAAAAGATAGATTTAGAAACCAGCAAAATTGAAGATTATGCGATTGGTGCTTTTACAACACAATACGAAATGGGATCAGCAGTAAAGGGCGCCACTGTTCTTGCCGGCTATCAAGACGGTATACCGCATTATAAATATTTTGTTGATACACCTCTGTATTTTGCAGGTAATAACAAGCCGAAGAAATCCTACATGAACATGGGAACCATCAATGAATTAACGGCTTTGCAAAAAAGTTCAAACGTATATATGTTTAATGTCGCCATGCACATTGCCGGTGTAACATACAAGCCGCATGGACCTCTTCCTGCTGATCAGAAGGATTTGAACAAAATGAGAAATTACTACAGCCAGTTTGGCCTGGGCGTAAAGACAGGTATTGATCTGCCTCAAGAATCAGCTGGAATGCAAACTACACCTGATGCTGTAGGGGGGTTAATTTTAGACTTGGCAATCGGTCAATACGATACATATACACCTCTTCAAATGGCACAGTACATCTCATCAATTGCCAATGGAGGATACCGTATTCAGCCAAGAATTGTTACAAGTGTACACGAGCCCAACAATAAAGAGGGTCTTGGGAAAACAATTGAACAAAGAAAGCCAAACATTCTCAATAAAATTAACAACACAGAAAGTGACATACAGCAGGTAAAGACCGGAATGAAATTAGTTACCACTTCAGGGACAGCTAAAAATACGTTTACAGAAGATGTTTCAGGAAAAACAGGAACTGCTCAAACATTTTATTACGGAACAAACCGTAATTGGTGGGGAAAAAGCACGTATAATCTGACATTTGTCGGCTATTATCCGTCTAAAAATCCAAAAGTGGCATTTAGTGTCGTTGTACCTTCTGTAGCGAACGACCACGACCCGATCAACAAACTCATTGCCAAAAGAGCTATTCATGCCTACACAGAGCTCGAAAAGAAACACAGCAAAAAATAAAAAAGAGGGTGCACATCTGAAAGATTGTGTGCCCTTTCTTTTATTCAAAAATTGACGATCACCATAAGAATAGAAGGAGAATACTCATTTTCTAGCGAATCATACTAGGTAAAAGTCAATCTGTATATATCGAAACACGATGATCATGCAAAGGAGGGATTCTGTGGAACAGGATACGCAGCATGTTAAACCATTTCAAACAAAAACCGATATTCATGCAGTCTTGGCCTCTAATGGACGCATCATTTATATATCTGCCAACTCTAAACTGCATTTGGGCTATCTCCAAGGAGAGATGATTGGATCATTCCTCAAAACGTTTCTGCATGAGGAAGACCAATTTTTAGTTGAAAGCTATTTTTATAATGAACATCATCTGATGCCGTGCACCTTTCGTTTTATTAAAAAAGATCACACGATTGTGTGGGTGGAGGCTGCGGTAGAAATCGTTACGACAAGAGCTGAGCGGACAGAACGGGAAATCATTTTGAAAATGAAGGTTCTTGAAGAAGAAACAGGCCATCAATCCCTAAACTGCGAAAAACATGAAATCGAGCCTGCAAGCCCGGAATCGACTACATATATAACGGATGATTATGAACGGTTAGTTGAAAATCTCCCGAGTCCGCTATGCATCAGTGTCAAAGGCAAGATCGTCTATGTAAACAGCGCGATGCTTTCAATGCTGGGAGCGAAAAGCAAGGATGCCATTATTGGAAAATGGTCCTATGAATTTATTGAAGAAGAATATCATGATATCGTCAGAAACAGGATTATACGAATGCAAAAAGGAATGGAAGTCGGAATGATCGAACAGACGTGGAAAAGGCTTGATGGAACTCCTGTTCATTTAGAAGTGAAAGCGTCCCCGACCGTCTACAAAAACCAGCAGGCTGAACTGCTGCTGCTGATCGACATCTCTTCAAGGAAAAAATTCCAAACCATCCTGCAAAAAAGCCGTGAACGATATCAGCTGCTGATTCAAAATTCAATCGATACCATTGCGGTGATTCATAATGGCAAATGGGTATTTATGAATGAGTCGGGAATTTCACTGTTTGAAGCGGCTACCTATGAGGATTTAATTGGCAAAAACATATACGATCAGCTGCATCCTTGCGATCACGAGGATGTAAAAGAGAGAATCCGAAACATCGCCGAGCAAAAAACAGAGTCAGAAATTGTCAAGCAATCCTGGTTCACCTTCCAGAACAGGGTCATCTATACGGAGATGGTCTGCATTCCGACGACCTTTTTTGGTGAAGCGGCTGTCCAAGTCATTCTTCGGGACATTTCAGAGAGAAAACAAACAGAAGAATTGATGCTAAAATCGGAAAAACTATCAATCGCAGGTCAGCTTGCGGCGGGAATCGCCCATGAAATCCGCAACCCGCTGACAGCGATCAAAGGATTTTTGCAGCTGATGAAACCGACGATGGAAGGGAATGACCACTACTTTGATATTGTATTTTCTGAACTCAGCCGCATCGAATTAATACTCAGTGAACTGCTAATGCTGGCAAAACCCCAGCAAAATGCCGTTAAAGAATATTTGAACTTGAAAAAATTAATTGGTGAGGTATCGGCCCTGTTAGAAACGCAGGCAAATTTGAATGGCATTTTTATCAGAACCAGCTATGAAAAAGACAGCATTTATATAAACGGAGATCAAAACCAATTAAAACAGGTATTCATTAATTTAATTAAAAATGCAGTTGAATCGATGCCTGACGGGGGAACAGTAGACATTATCATAACGGAGGATGAGCATTCTGTTCATGTCACTGTCAAAGATGAAGGGGAAGGCATACCTGAAAAGGTGCTGAACCGGATTGGAGAACCATTTTTAACGACAAAAGAAAAAGGCACGGGGCTTGGACTGATGGTGACATTTAATATTATTGAAAATCATCAGGGAGTCATCCATGTAGACAGCCATCCCGAAAAAGGCACAGCGTTTAAAATTTCATTTCCCAAAAAATAAAACAACGGCTTAAACGCCGTTGTTTATCGTCTGCATTGATTCCCGTTTTTTTAATACAAATAATTCTAAACGGTCCAGGCCTTCTCTTAGCGTGTCCAGCGAGTATGCGAAAGACAGCCTCACATATCCTTCACCATACTTTGAGAACGAGCTGCCCGGCACGAGTGCCACACCAGCATCCTCCAAAAGAGCCATACTAAAATCAAATGAAGACATTCCAAATGATTTAATAGAAGGGAAGATATAAAACGCGCCAGACGGTTTTACAACGTCAAGTCCCATGGAAACAAGACGGTCATACACATAGTCCAGACGTTTTTTGTATTGCTCCCTCATAATTAGGGCGTCATCAAAGCCGTTTGTCACAGCTTCAAGCGCGGCTTTTTGGGAAATCGAAGACGCACATGACACATTGTATTGATGAACCTTTAAAATGTGCTTTGCAATGTCTTTCGGTGCAAATAAAAATCCAATTCTCCATCCGGTCATGCTGTGTGATTTTGACAAGCCGTTAATGACAATCGTTTGATCCCGCAAATGGGTTGCGATAGAGTAATGCGGTCTGTCATATGTTAATTCACTGTATATTTCATCAGACAATACGAATACATTTCTGCCTTTTAAAAGGGCGGCGATGCTTTTCAGCTCTTCTTCAGATAAAGTCACGCCGGTAGGGTTTGACGGATAAGGAAGCACCACACACTTGGTGTTAGGAGTCAGAGCATCTTCAATCAGCCGGGCAGTAAGCTTAAAGCCGTGTGACGTAGTATCAACAATGACAGGCTTGGCGCCGCACAAATTGATAATAGGTTCATAGCCTGGATAAATCGGGCCTGGCATAATCACTTCATCACCGGGAGATAAAATTGTCCGGAATGCAGCATCAATGGCTTGGCTTGCGCCTGTTGTGATGATGATTTCAGATTCAGCATCATAGTTGAAATCTGCTTTTTTCTTCATATAAAGCTGCACAGCTTGTCTCAGCTCGAGGTAGCCGGCGTTCGGCGTATATGACGTCACGTTTTCATCAATGGCTTTTTTTGCGGCAGCTTTCACGTGATGCGGCGTGAAAAAATCAGGCTGGCCGATTGTAAGTGAAATGACATCTTCGTGTTGAGCTACAAGATTTGAGAATTTGCGTATTCCTGAAATTTCAATCTCTCTTGCTTTCGGATTCAGCAAATGTTCCATAATTCATCACCTTAACAAATATAATGAGTTTATCCTATTTTACCACTAGCTGATCATTTGTCACCTGTTTAGCCGATATATTTCGATTGTATGCGCCTATTTTCTAAACATACCTTTCTTTTCAGAAAAAAAGAAGACAACCAGCGATTTGATTGTCTTTATTGTATCATGTTCTATTATTGTTTATATGTGCCAATTTCATTAATAACCATAATCAAAATGAAGGTCTTCGTGCCAAATCATATACGGGGGATGCTCTTCTTGAAGGTCAGCTGATTCTTTCTTCATATGCAGATAAGTCTCTTCACTGATATCTTCTAAAACAGTCATTTCATTTTCTTTAAATATTACTAAGGTACCCATTATTTACACCCTTCTTTGGAAAAATCCTTGACTATTTTATCACTGTTAGTTGGAAAGTCAATGGTTATTAGGAAAAAAGTTTCTTTTTTTGAGAATCGCGGCGTAACGCTCCCAGAATCCGATTTTGAAGTGCCATGCCATTCACTTTTTACAATTTACGCCGATATATACAGTACAATACTGAATGCGAATAGCGAGGGATTGAATTGTCGTTACAACAATACGAAATTTTATTGGATTCAGGTACAAATGAATTAGAAATTGTGAAGTTTGGCGTGGGCGATAATGCTTTCGGAATTAACGTCATGAAGGTAAGGGAAATTATTCAGCCAGTCGAGGTGACATCAGTGCCTCACTCCCATCAGCATGTAGAAGGAATGATTAAGCTCAGAGGAGAAATTCTTCCTGTGATCAGCCTCTTCTCATTTTTTGGAGTTGAGCCTGACGGATCAAAAGACGAGAAATATATCGTGACTGAATTTAATAAACGGAAAATTGTTTTTCATGTCGGATCTGTTTCTCAAATTCACCGAGTGTCTTGGGAATCAATTGAAAAGCCGACATCGTTAAATCAAGGAATGGAGCGGCACCTTACCGGAATTATTAAGCTCGAAGACCTGATGATCTTTTTGCCTGACTATGAAAAAATTATTTATGACATCGAATCAGACTCAGGTGTGGAAACGTACAATATGCATACCGAGGGCTTCGATGAAAGAAGAACTGATAAAAAGCTTATCATTGTAGAGGACTCACCGCTCTTGATGCGCCTCTTGCAGGATGAATTAAAAGAAGCAGGGTACAACAATATCTCTTCGTTTGAAAACGGAAAAGAGGCATATGACTACATTATGAACCTTGCTGAAAACGAAACTGATTTATCAAAACAGATTGATATGATCATCACTGATATTGAAATGCCAAAAATGGACGGGCACAGGCTCACAAAGCTCCTGAAAGAAAATCCGAAAAGCTCAGACGTGCCGGTTATGATTTTCTCATCATTAATTACGGATGATTTGCGTCACCGCGGAGAAGTCGTTGGCGCAGATGAGCAAATCAGCAAGCCTGAGATCAGTGATTTGATTAAAAAAGTGGATACGTATGTCATCGAATAAATAAAAACAGCCGGTGCCTGAAGGGGCACGGCTGTTTTTATTTTAAAAGTAACTCTCGCCAAGTTTTTTAAAGACAGGTTTATGATAAGCTGGCTGCTGGCGATTTGGCACAAGCGGCTTTTCTTTCATGCCGACATATTCTTGCAATAGGTGTTTCGCTTTTGTTAAAGACATATGAGCTTTAGGATTTCGGTACGATTGATTAAGTGTACCTAAATGCGGAAGATGTTCGAAGTCTTCTTTAGTTGGAGGCATGTGAAAATAGTAGTCTCCGATTGAGATAAGCACGTCCGATTGCTGTTGGCTGAACCTTGGATTTTTTGAAAAATGAAGCCCTATTTTCTTTCCTTTACCTTCTTTGACAAGCTTTTGCAAAGCCCGTTTTTTCAGCAGATATAGGTATTTAGGGTTGGGGGCGGTTTTTGCATGGCGGTTCACAGTGTAAACTGCTTTTGAAAGATTTTCTACGGTTGGCTGCAGATCTTTCGTATATGCATGGTCGTCCATTATTTCTCTCCTTTGCTCTTATCAAATTCTATATGATTAGATTATACTTTTTTAAAGTTGAAATGCAAATATTGAATGTAAAAATGCGCTTTTTTCTGAGAAAAAAAGCGCATTTTTAACGTATATTATACAGATCTTACTTTCTTCTTCGGCTGCTCTTGAAATGCTTCCTGAACATTCACTTCCGCAGCCTGTGCACTGTATTTTGGCAGTGCAACAAAATAAAAAATAAAAACAAGCAGGATGATAACGCCCATGCCGTAATAAAGATAATCAATGTTTGAAACGAACTTAGGGAATAACAGCGCAACTAAGCCGAGTGTCAAAGACTGTGCAAACATCATAAAAGGGTCCTGCAAGCCGCTTACACGTCCCATCAGCTTTGGATGAACAATCTTTGGCATCCATCCTCCGATTGCAATGTTGATCGGTCCGATGCACATTCCCAGGGCAAAAGCTGCCGCGTAATACACCCATAAAACATTCGTGTAGCCGAGGACGAAAATCAGTAAGCCTGCAATGAAAATCGGTATCGACATTAAAAAGTGCGGCTTCACTTTTTTAGAGATGATCGTGCCTATTACACTTCCAGCCAGCAGCCCAAACCCGAGTGCGATCGTAAATACAGATGTATGCCACTCATAACGGTCAGGTGCCAATCCGTATTTCATTGTAAACATCGGCAATACGGCGAATCCTCCGTTGACAAATCCAAATATGAAGAAACCGAAAATAAGAGATGCCAGCAGTTTGTTTTTTAAAATATAGAGAATGCCTTCCCTAAAATCATTTATTGAATCTTTAACAGAAGCTTTTCTCCAGCTGAATGCACCGTTTGGCTGTCGGGCTTCTTTCGGAATCCGGCAGCTGCGGATCAGCAGCCCGGAAATGATAAAGCTGACAAAATCAAGAATAATGGCGCCTTCAATTCCGATTGTGTTGTACATAACAGCGCCTATTCCGACTCCGAACACCATAAAAATACTAAAAAGCATCTGGTTAAGCCCTGCCGCTTTCGCATAATGCTCCTTCGGCAAGATAGCTTGTACCAAACTGTTTTCTGCCGGAAAGAAAAACTTCGTTACAGCGCTTCTGACAAATAAAATAAAGAAAACAAGAGGAATATTGCCGGTAAATAAAGTGAAAAAAAGAACGACAGTCAGGCCGGCTCTGATCCAATCACAGTTTTCCGCGACCTTTTTTCTGTCAAAACGGTCCGCGACGACTCCCACGATCAGAAATACAAATACGGTAGGAAGAGAATACATCAGCTCCGCCAAGGTCGTATATGAAGGCTGGCTGCTGAAGCGGTCCAGCAAGAAAAAAGCAAATGCCATGTTGCCTACTGTCGTGCCCATTTGAGAAGCGAGTGCTGCGAAAAATAGACGAACAAAATTACGATTTTTAAATATATCCATAAAAACGCTCCTTACCCTAAAGGTCCCACTTTATCATATTATAAACCGCCTGTTTTTGAAACAAATAAGAAAACATTACCGGTTAATGGTGACTCTTGTTCCGTTTGGCACAATTGAAGCGAGTTCGATCACGTCTTTGTTATGCATGCGAATGCAGCCTTTAGAAACAGCTTTGCCAATCGAAGCGGGATTATTCGTCCCGTGTATTCCGTAGTGCTGCTTTGAAAGGCTTAGCCAATAAGCGCCAAATGGGCCCCCGGGATTGGGCTGGCGGTTAATAATGTAAAACTCGCCAGTGGGCGTTTGCGTCAGTATTTTACCAACGGCGATGGGATAGGTTTTCATTACCCGATTATTTTGGAACAGCGTAAGGGTCTTCGCTCCGATTGAGACTGCGATATGATACGGAATCGTATTGGGGTCCGGCAGACCGGGTATGACAATGCGTTGTCCCGCAGTGATCCCTGCCTGCAGTGACGGATTAGCCTGTATTAATGCAGCGGTGCTGATTCTGAAATCAGCTGCGATGCTGTTCAGTGTATCACCTTGCTTCACCTGGTACGTAAGCAGTTTCCTCACCCTCTCTTTTTACTTATAAGTATTGATGAGGAGCCCATCCTGCTACATTAATTTGTGCTTTTTAAGGTAAAGACAGTGATTTCAGGTTTGGCCAGAAACCGCAAAGGCAGTCTGGTCATCCCGAGGCCGCGATTTACGTAAATATGGGTGCTGCCTGTTTGATACATTCCCTCTGTGTAGACATTTCCATATGGAGGCGTAATAATCGGTCCGTAAAAAGGCAGCTGAATCTGGCCGCCGTGTGTATGGCCGGAAAGCTGAAGATTCACCGGATAGCCTGTTGTGTTCAAGGCTGCATCAGGTTCATGGACGAGCAGAATGGAAAAAAGTCTGTCGCTTAGCCTTGATAGGATGCCTTCATAATCTGGGTTTCCGAGCATTAAGTCATCAAGAAATGCAATCTCGATTTCGCTGCCATCTGTGAGCGACAATGTTTGATAGCCATTGCGGTGTACCGTAAAACCGCCGGCTGTCATCAGGCTTTTGTATACGGCAGTTCCATAGCCTCCGTGATCATGATTGCCGTAAATACAAAGCTTGCCGAAGGGCGCATTCAGTTTTTTCAACAATGGAATCACTGCCTGGTGTTGCAGATACGTATCAGGATTATCGATGATATCACCGGTAAAAACAATGAGATCAGGCTTACATTCATTAATTGTCAGAATGACAGTTTTTAAGTCTTCAAGAGTAAAATAATCACTCAAGTGCGTATCACTGAACTGCACGATTTTAAAACCGTCAAATCCATGCGGGATGAGAGAGCTTTTTATTGTGTGTTCGGTTGTCTCAATCATATGCGGCTCCAGGTATCTGGCATAGCCGTATCCTCCGCCGGCCGTTAAAGCCCCGGCGGCAAGAGCGCCGAACATTCCTTTTAGAAATTGCCTTCTGGACATCTTTTTCATTTCAAACCAACCTTTAATAGAGTTTTTCTATTATATCATCTGTATCTTAAAAAAATCTCATGTCAGCATGTACTGACAGAAGCAGGCATATAATGATAGAATAATATTGAATGAATACTCATTCATAACAGGAGGGAGAATCATGGAAAAAAAGGCGGTTATCATTACCGGCGGGTCAAGCGGCATGGGAAAAGCAATGGCAAAAAAACAGGCTGAATTAGGCTGGTACGTCATGGTGACAGGGCGGAACCAGGAAGCACTTGAGGAAACGAAAAGAGAAATTGAGACCTTTGAGGGGCAGGTCGCATGTTTTCAAATGGATGTCCGTTCTGATTCGGCCGCTTCAGAAATGATTACAGAAGCGATAAAAGCCTTTGGCCGGCTTGACGCGCTGATTAACAATGCGGCCGGAAACTTTATTTGTCCGGCAGAAAAGCTGACGCCCAATGGATGGAAAGCCGTCATTGAGATTGTTTTAAACGGCACATTCTTTTGCAGCCAAGCCGCGGCAAAGCATTGGATCGAGCAGCAGAAGAAGGGTGTCATTTTAAATATGGCCGCCACATACGCTTGGGGAGCAGGAGCGGGGGTCGTTCATTCCGCTGCGGCTAAAGCAGGGGTATTGTCACTGACAAGAACGCTGGCCGTTGAGTGGGGAAGCCAATACGGAATCCGAACAAACGCCATCGCACCCGGCCCAATTGAACGAACAGGAGGTGCGGAAAAGCTTTTTGAATCGGAAAAAGCGATGGCCCGCACAATGAACAGTGTACCGCTGGGCCGGCTGGGCACGCCGGAGGAAATCGCTTCTTTGGCCGCGTTTTTGCTTTCTGACGAAGCATCCTATATAAACGGGGATTGTATCACAATGGATGGGGGGCAATGGCTGAATCCTTATCCGTTTTAA
This sequence comes from Bacillus sp. G16, assembly GCF_021282335.1. Lineage (NCBI taxonomy): Bacteria > Bacillati > Bacillota > Bacilli > Caryophanales > Bacillaceae > Bacillus > Bacillus sp. G16. The sequence continues at coordinate 248,028 of NZ_JAJSOZ010000007.1, forward strand.
AGCATATTAATCTATGGATTCAATGTGGTATAATCAGACAAAGATAGAGAAGCAGGTGATAACATGTTGGATCCACTTGATATTTTAACGAACATTGATGATGTCCTTCCATATTACCAGGCGATTTTCAGTGCCGAGGAACAGAAGATCGTCGGATATGAGGTGCTCGGACGAATTTTGGCAGATTCAGAAATCCAAAGTCTCGGGCCTTTCTTTTTAGATGCAGGGATACCTGAAGAATATAAACTAGAGGTTGATAACAGAATTATCCGCCAGGCTCTTGACCGCTTTTTAGAAGCGGATTCTGATCTGCTGATTTTTATGAATCAGGATGCCAATCTCCTAATGCTTGATCATGGTGAAAGCTTTCTGGAGCTTCTGAAAGAATATGAAGCAAAGGGAATCGAACTCCATCGGTTTGTGCTTGAAATTACAGAGCACAATTTTGAAGGGGATATTGAGCAGCTCTACCATATGCTTGCCTACTATCGTACATACGGAATTAAAATCGCAGTTGATAACATCGGAAAAGAAAGCAGCAACTTGGACAGAATCGCACTGCTCTCACCAGATCTGTTGAAAATCGATTTGCAGGCGCTGAAAGTATCACAGCCATCACCGTCATATGAGCATGTGCTTTACAGCATATCTTTATTAGCGAGAAAAATCGGTGCGGCGCTGCTGTATGAAGACATTGAGGCGAACTTCCAGCTTCAATACGCTTGGAGAAACGGGGGCCGCTATTTTCAGGGCTATTACTTGGTGTCTCCGTCTGAAACGTTTCTAGAGAGAGATGTATTGAAACAAAGACTTAAAACTGAATTTCACCAATTTATCACACATGAGAAAAAGAAGCTTGAAACCGTCTATGAGCACTCTGAACAGTTTTACAAACGAGTGCATCAGGCTGTAACGTCTTTGCGAAAAAACAATCTATCTTCTGATGATGACTTTATTAAAAAGCTGGCGGAAGAGCTGACAGATTGCAGCTTTAGAATTTACATGTGTGATGAAGAAGGCGATCAGCTGACGGGAAATGTGTTTAAACAGGATGGAGAATGGGTGTACCAGCCGGAATATGCGGAAAAGAACTGGAGCTGGCGACCTTATTTTCTGGAGAACATTATGAGGATGAGAAATCTCAGAAAAGGATTTTTCAGTGATTTGTACAGTGATTTGGAAACAGGTGAAATGATTAGAACGTTTTCGTATCCGATGGATGATCAGATGTATTTATTTATAGACTTGCCTTATTCTTATTTATATGAACAGGATGGACTGATTTAAGCGGCTGAATGGCCGTTTTTTTTTATATGAATTGAAAAAAATATCAAAAAACGATTGACATTGATACTGAGAATCATTATCATTTAATTATAGAGAGAAGCTACTCTCTGTTCCCCAACCCCTCTATCAGATCAAGATCCGAAAAAGCTTGGCGCTACCCCCGCCAAGTTTTTTTATTTGCCAAAGCATAAGACAATCTAACGAAACAATAAACCTTACTAGTGGAAAACGTTCTGGGAGGAACAAAAATGTTCTTTCAGCGTGCGAACACCCCGACTCAATGCAGCAGCGGCCGTGCAAGAGCTATTAGGCGGCAAATTCGGCAAGAAGTCCACTCTGATCATTACATATTCCAATCGTTTAATTTACGAAGCAAGAACAACATGAAAGCCGCTTTGCGATCTCGTATCCAGTATGACTGCTGAGAAGTTTGGCCACGTGGAACTTCACCAGGAATTTCAAAAAAAATTTGCTGAAATTGCAAAAAAGCTTCTTGACTCTGCGGGCATATGAAAAAAAACATAATTGTGTGCATGACATTCCAAAAAAAGCCTCAAACTAATTAAAAATAGTTTTTTCACATTTTTTCTTTTCTTAAATTTCAGCAGTGAAAATGCCATCCTGTACGACTTTATGGTATGATGCTCAATAGAACTTGTATTATAATAAATACTTGTTGATTTGAAGTTGCTTTTTGAAAGGAGTCTTTTTTTAGAATGTCACAATTAATGGGTATCATCACACGGCTGCAAAGTCTGCAAGAAACAGCGGAAGCGGCTAACGAGCCAATGCAGCGTTATTTCGAAGTAAATGGTGAGAAAATATGCAGTGTTAAATATTTCGAAAAAAATCAAACGTTTGAGCTGACGGTTTTCCAAAAAGGTGAAAAACCTAACACATATCCGTTTGATAATATCGACATGGTTTCCATCGAAATCTTTGAACTTCTTCAGTAAGATTCCTGATATAGGGTGAACAAGCTTCCGCTTTTGCAAAAAGTAATCGCAATAAACGATAAGGAACATACTTGTTTCATGGTTGTAAATCCTTGAAAAGGAGTGTCGTCATGGCTGATTCTTTTCTGTTTTATAATCTTTCAGAAGCACAGATGACCTTTCAAGATGTGATGGAACGGCTTAAAGCCTTTGTTCGAAAGGACCCCCGTTCTTCCTATGTGTTATCGATCGGAACCGATTCACAGGTCTACCGCGATTACACAAAGTTTATTACCGCATTGCATTTGCATCGTACAGGCAAGGGAGCTTGGGGCTGCTTGAAAAATCATACAGTCGACAGACCCATACATAGCCTTCGGGAGAAGATTTCGTTAGAAACGGCGTACAGCCAAGAAACGGCCGCTCATATTCTTGATGGGCACTTAATGGATATTACCGATCTGCTCCTGCCCTTTACCGGTGAGGGGGCGGATCTTACCTTTGAGGTTCATTTGGATATTGGGAAAAAAGGACTTACAAAAGAACTGATCCAAGAAATGACAGGACGTATCACTTCCATGGGGATTGAGGCGAAAATAAAGCCGGATTCATACACTGCCTTCAGCTATGCAAATCGTTTCACAAAATAATTCCGGCTGAAAAGCCAAGGGAAATGTCGAATTATGCGGTTGACGTTTGTTTTCTGATTACTTATTCTAGCGGTAGAGCTGAAAGTAAGTTGTCTTGCTTTCAGAGGTATTCAGTATAAAACAGGGGGCCTGATTGCGAATGAGTCTTATCGGTGAACGATTTACAGAAGAAGAACAAAAACTTCTGCTGAATATCCTGATCAACCATGAATATGCCATCGAGCTTTTAAGCAGTGAGATCAACGATATAGAGACAGGAACCAAAAACGTTGACGGAACCACCTACAAAAAACTTGTAACGCTATACGACCGATTTCGATTTGAAAATTAATGGAGCACCCTATAATTGATACTCGCCCAAAGAGTATCTTTTTTATTGAAAGGAAACTTTTCGACAAATACTGATAAAGTTTATATTATTGTAATATAGGGAATGTATTGTTGATGAAAATGAAAAGGGGTCGAAAACATGATAAGCTTACAATCAGACCAGCTTCTTGAGGCAACAGTCGGACAATTTATGATTGAGGCGGACAAAGTAGCGCACGTTCAAGTCGGCAATAACCTTGAGCACGCATTATTAGTGCTGACAAAAACCGGATACACAGCCATTCCAGTTCTTGATGCTTCCTATCGTTTACATGGTTTAATCGGTACAAATATGATCATGAACAGCATTTTCGGGCTTGAGCGAATTGAATTTGAAAAGCTTGACCAGATTACTGTCGAGGAAGTCATGGTCACCGATATTCCGCGTCTTCATATAAATGATCCAATTATGAAGGGGTTCGGCATGGTCATTAATAACGGATTTGTCTGTGTTGAAAATGATGAGCAGGTGTTTGAAGGAATTTTTACGAGAAGAGTGGTTTTAAAGGAATTGAATAAGCACATACGCTCATTAAACAAGTAGGCTTTACGGCCTATTTTTATTATATTGGCAGAGCAACTAAGAAAGCGCATACATAATTTAAACCAGAATAGGGCTTGAATCAGAAACAAAGATTTTATTAGAATGGGAGATAAGAAAAACTTATTGATCATAAAAAGGAGGACGACATGCAGCTTCAAGAGCTTCATATGCTCGTAGTTTTAGCTGAGGAGTTAAATATGAGAAAGGCGGCGGAACGGCTTTTTGTATCTCAGCCGGCTTTATCTCAGCGCTTACAAACAATTGAAAAGGCGTGGGGCACAAAAATCTTTTTAAGATCCCAAAAAGGATTAACGGTAACGCCGGCCGGTGAGAAAATCATTCAGTTTGCGAATGATGTGACGTTAGAGCAGGAAAGAATAAGAGAAAATATTGATGAGCTTGAAGGTGAAATTCACGGCACATTGAAGCTTGCCGTCGCCTCCATAATCGGCCAGCATTGGCTCCCTAAAGTCCTGAAGACGTATGTGGAAAAGTATCCGAATGCAAAGGTCTCGCTCATTACCGGCTGGAGCAGCGAAATGCTGAAAAGCTTATATGAGGATCAGGTTCATATCGGCATTATAAGAGGCAACCCTGAGTGGAAGGGCCGTAAAGATTACTTAATGACAGATCACCTTTATTTAGTGGACACTGAAATTTCCTGCATCGAAGACATTGCCCATACAGAACGGCCGTTTATCCAATTTAAAAGCGACAGCACTTATTTTCAGGAAATTCAGCACTGGTGGCATCAAAAATTTAAAACGTCTCCAAAACAGACAATATTGGTTGATCAGATTGAAACGTGCAAACAGATGGCGTTGCACGGAATCGGTTATGCCATTTTGCCGTCTGTTACCCTGCAAAACGAAGATAAAGTCAACAAAATGCCTCTGTTAGACACGAAGGAGCAACCAATCGGACGGGATACATGGCTATTAGGCTATGAACCTGCCTTTGAGCTGAAGCAAGTTCAAGCTTTTGTACAAGTGATAAAGGATATGCTGGATCAGGAAAATCCATTTTAAAGACAGCGATATGCTGTCTTTTTTTATTTATATATTGACAATGAAAATCATTATCATTTAAAGTGATACATATGATATTGAAAATCATTATCAATTGATGAGGTGATAACATGGCTAAAGCCTTGATTACATATGCCAGCATGTCAGGAAATACAGAAGACATTGCTGCAATTATAAAAGAAACGCTTCAAGAATATGAGTTGGATATCGATTGTGTCGAGATAGATGATGCGGATGTGTCTGCTCTGACATCCTATGATTATGTGCTGATTGGCACGTATACATGGGGCGACGGCGACCTGCCTTACGAAGCGGAGGATTTTTTTGAAGAGGTCAAACAGCTTCAGCTTAATGGCTTAAAAACAGCCTGCTTCGGATCTGGTGATTATTCATATCCGAAGTTTTGTGAAGCGGTCAATTTGTTCAGTGACATGCTGCAAGAGGCGGGAGCTGCTGTTTACCAGGAAACATTAAAAATCGAACTGGCGCCTGAGACAGATGAAGATGTAGAAAGCTGCCGAGCGTTTGCGAGAGGTTTTCTTGCATGGGCAGATTATATGAACAAGGAAAAAAGCCATGTTTCATAAAGGAGCGACTGCTGTCACGGCGTCGGCATTTTCTGGTTATTTTGTGGCGGTACAAAGAGAAGGCATTTTTCATTATTCCTTGGAGCAGGGCTGGAGAAAGCTTTTTCGTTTGAAAAGCAAAATTCATTGCATCAGTTACATAGGGCCGTACTTATTTGGCGTAGGTGAAAAGGGAACTGTCATTCGATCGTCTGACGAAGGGAAAACCTGGACGATGTCTAGCTTTCCGACAAATGCAACAGTGTGGGCGATTACCGGCCGAAACGACGGGTTTGTCTGCGCCCACGGCAAGCATTGCATTTATGTATCGGATGATTTTGGGGTTTCGTGGCGTGTAGCCAAGCCTTTTGCGGATTTTGATAACCCGCCTGTTATCCGTTCGTTATGCCTGCACGGCGGCAGCCTTTTCATTGGCACACAAATACACGAATATTTTGGAGGCATTTGGGCTTACGACTTTAAACGTGACACTGTCCAAATCGTTAAGAAAGAGGAAAGCCGGATGACGGCATCCATGCTCGTGTTCAATGAAAATTGGCTGGTGGCGGCGATGGGTTCTGTGAAAGGAAAGCACGGTGCTGTCACTGTTAGGAATATTTTGACTGACGAAGAATTCACCATACAATCCAGCATGATCAGAAAAGAAGAATCATTTCTTGATATTTCAGAGGATGATGGAATCATATATGTTACCACCACGCAAGATGAAAATGGTTATTCGAGAATTTACCAGGCTGATCTCGAAGCCAGGGCGTTAAAATGGTTCGATACCATTAAAGGGCATGGGTGGAGAGTGGCCAATCAGAAAGAGAATTTCTTTTGTGCAGGCTTGTATGAATGTAAATTTGTCCAGCCGTACGAAGTTTCAGCAATGATTCATTAGAGGAGGAAAATAGAATTGGGGAAGATATTGCTCGTTTATGCAACAATGTCAGGCAACACTGAAGCAATGGCAGATTTGATTGAAAAGGGGCTTCAGGAGGCGGAAGCGGAAGCAGACCGTTTCGAAGCGATGGATATTGATGATGCACAGCTGTTTAACGACTATGATCATATCATTATGGGAACCTATACGTGGGGTGACGGAGATCTGCCTGATGAATTTTTAGACCTTGCTGAAGACATGGATGAGATTGATTTCTCCGGCAAAACATGCGCTGTATTCGGTTCCGGTGATACAGCATATGAATTTTTCTGCGGAGCGGTTGATACGCTTGAAGCAAAAATAAAAGAACGCGGAGGCGAAATTGTTCTGCCTTCGGTAAAAATCGAAAATAATCCAGAAGGTGAAGAAGAGGAAGAATTAATGGAGTTCGGGAGACAATTCGCAAAGAAAAGCGGATGCGCTGTCTGATCACCCAATGGGAACTGCTAAAGCGGCTGTTCCTTTTTTTCTTGTCTTTGTATCTTTCCTTTGATACAGTAATGAGGTAGAAAATCAGGAGGAGGACTTTACATATGAAAATGATGGACGCAAATGAAATTATTTCATTTATTCAAAATAGTACAAAATCTACACCTGTAAAGGTTTACGTGAAAGGTGAGCTGGAAGGAATCAATTTCGGCGAATCTGCGAAAGCTTTTATCAACGGAAACACTGGTGTCGTTTTCGGTGAATGGAGCGAAATCCAAACAGCAATTGAAGAAAATCAAAGCAAAATCGAAGACTATGTGGTTGAAAATGACCGCCGCAATTCTGCGATTCCAACACTTGATCTTAAAAATATCAAAGCGCGTATCGAGCCGGGCGCGATCATCCGCGACCAAGTTGAAATCGGTGATAACGCAGTCATCATGATGGGTGCTTCTATCAATATCGGCTCAGTCATCGGTGAAGGTACAATGATTGATATGAACGTTGTACTGGGCGGACGAGCTACTGTTGGTAAAAACTGCCATATCGGCGCGGGTTCTGTACTTGCGGGCGTTATTGAGCCGCCATCCGCTAAACCGGTTGTCATTGAAGACGACGTTGTGATCGGCGCAAATGCCGTTGTGCTTGAAGGCGTAACAGTAGGTAAAGGAGCCGTTGTTGCTGCGGGAGCGATCGTAGTAAACGATGTTGAGCCATACACTGTTGTTGCAGGAACACCTGCTAAAAAAATCAAAGACATTGATGAGAAAACAAAAGGCAAAACTGAAATCAAGCAGGAATTACGCCAGCTGTAAGGAATGATTTGATAAAAAGGGCGTGGATAATATATCCACGCCTTATTCGTATAGGCAGGAGGAATGAAAATGAAGAAAGAGGAGCTCATCGCAATCCGCAGAGATCTGCACCGTATACCGGAGCTTGGATTTCAGGAGTTCAAAACCCAACAGTATTTATTAAATGTCTTGGAACAATACCCGCAAGACAGAATTGAAATTGAGAAATGGCGAACAGGGCTTTTTGTAAAGGTGAACGGGACGGCGCCGGAAAAAATGCTGGCGTACAGAGCGGATATCGACGCACTTTCCATTGAAGAGCAGACCGGTCTTCCATTCGCATCAGAGCATCACGGCAACATGCACGCCTGCGGACACGATTTGCATATGACGATTGCACTCGGCATTATTGACCATTTTGTTCACCACCCGGTCAAACATGATTTGCTTTTTCTGTTCCAGCCCGCAGAGGAAGGGCCTGGCGGTGCAGAACCAATGCTCGAGAGCGATGTATTAAAAAAGTGGCAGCCTGATTTCATCACTGCGCTGCATATTGCTCCAGAGCTGCCTGTAGGCACCATCTCGACAAAAAGCGGCCTCCTTTTTGCGAATACATCAGAGCTTGTCATCGATCTGGAAGGCAAAGGGGGACATGCAGCCTATCCGCATTTGGCTGAGGACATGGTTGTAGCAGCAAGCACACTTGTCACCCAGCTACAAACGATCATCTCTAGAAACACAGATCCGCTGGACAGTGCCGTCATTACAGTTGGTACCATTACCGGCGGTTCAGCGCAAAATATCATCGCGCAAACAGCTCACCTGGAAGGCACGATCCGTACGCTTTCTGAAGAATCGATGAAGCAGGTAAAGGAACGGATTGAAGATTTGGTAAAAGGAATCGAAATTGGGTTCCGCTGTAAAGGAAAAGTGACATATCCGTCTGTGTATCACCAAGTTTACAATACGAGCGGACTGACAGAAGAATTTATGTCTTTCGTTGCTGAACACCAACTGGCAACAGTAATTGAAGCAAAAGAAGCAATGACTGGAGAGGATTTTGGCTACATGCTGAAAAAATATCCCGGCTTCATGTTTTGGCTCGGCGCTGATTCTGAACATGGGCTTCATCACGCAAAGCTGAATCCTGATGAAAATGCGATAGAAACAGCGGTTAACGTCATGACAGGTTATTTTTCTGTTTATGCCAATTAAGTACAAATGAAAGAATAAAATTCCATAAAATGAGCACTCTAGTAAACGGAGGTGTTCAATATGGCTAAAAAAATAGGAATTGAACAATCGTTATCAGATGTAGAAGCTGCATTAAAAGAAAAAGGATATGACGTTGTAATGATGAAAAGCCCTGCCGATGCAAAAGGCTGTGACTGCTGTGTCGTAACAGGTCTTGATAATAATGTGCAAGGGATAGCCGATACGGTAACACAAGCACCTGTCATTACAGCTTCCGGGATGACTGCTGAAGAAATTTGCAGCGAAGTTGAAAGCAGAATTCAGTAAAATAAAAACCGAAGCAAAGAGCTTCGGTTCTTTTTATTTATTCTGTTTCTTTAGGAAAAGCGCGGTCAAGCGCGTTTTTTATTTCTTTTCTCAGCACTCGCTCGACCCGCCACTGTTCCATATTTTCTGTTTTGGCGATGATTCTGATCACAATTTCAGAGGTTCCCAGTTCTTGAATTCCGATGACATTGGGGCCTTCTTTTATTTGCGGGAGAGCGGCTGCCGTTTCATCACATACTTGCTGTAAAATGTGGATCATTTCATCAATGTTTCTTTCAGTCGGCACTTTAATATCAACCAGAGCCTGCATTGTTCCCCGAGAATGATTGCTCACGTTTGTAATGTTTCTGTTTGGGATGTAATGCAGTGTTCCGTCAAAGCTGCGGACTTGAGTTGTTCTTAAGCCAACCTGCTCGACAATTCCGTTAAAGGTGGAAACGGTAATATAATCTCCAACATCCAATTGTTTTTCAAGCAGAATAAAAAAACCTGTCACGATGTCGCTGACAAGCCCTTGGGCGCCAAATCCGACAGCCAGTCCGACGATTCCTGCTCCCGCTAAAAGGGCGCTTGGATCGTAATGAAACAGATCCAGAACCATGACGAAGAATATAAAAATCAGTATGTAAGCAAATATGTTAAGGGTCAGGCTTCGGAGCGTATGTGCACGTCCGATAGACAAGCTGTTCTGCTCCTCGAATTTTGCAAACAGATGTTTAATGATTTTCATGCCTAATGATCGAACGATAAAATAGAGCAATATCATAATGACGAGTTTAATGAGCAGAACACCTGCATTTGTAATCAGTCCAGCCCAATCGTATTGTTTAATAAAATCCATGTTGGTGCTCCTTTTCTGAATTGATTGCTGCACGTTGAGATTTGTTACCCTATACATGAACATGTTAAACGTTTTATTTGAAAATGTCGAAGCCAAAGACATGCAAGATTTGTTAAAAATTGACTCGGGAAATCTCCTCCTATATAATGGGCATTGTGATGTTATTAACGTAATATGGATAAAAATCCTTTATTTTCATGTGAATCCGGCTTTTAAGCCAAACTATAAATTGGAGGGATACATATGGCGGAACGTATGGTAGGTAAACAAGCTCCTCGTTTTGAAATGGAAGCAGTCCTTGCAAGTAAAGAATTTGGCAAAGTAAGTCTTGAGGAAAACATGAAAAAAGATAAATGGACAGTGCTGTTCTTCTATCCGATGGATTTCACTTTTGTTTGTCCGACAGAAATTACAGCAATGTCTGAGCGCTATGACGAATTCGAAGATCTTGATGCAGAAGTAATCGGGGTTTCTACTGATACAATCCATACTCATTTGGCGTGGATTAATACAGACCGAAAAGAAAACGGCCTTGGCCAGCTGAAATATCCGCTTGCTGCTGATACAAACCACGAGGTATCCCGTGAATATGGCGTATTAATCGAAGAAGAAGGTGTGGCCTTGCGGGGATTGTTTATTATCAATCCTGAAGGCGAGCTCCAATATCAAACGGTTTTCCATAATAACATTGGCCGTGATGTTGATGAAACGCTTCGTGTTCTTCAAGCGCTGCAAACTGGCGGACTCTGCCCGGCCAACTGGAAACCAGGCCAAAAAACACTTTAATTCTTTCTAAGAACGAAAAAGGGTCTAACATATTCGTTAGGCCTTTCTGTTTAATAGGAGGGAAAAGCAATGAAATTACGTCAGCCAATGCCTGAATTAACAGGGGAAAAAGCTTGGTTCAATGGTGAAGTAACGAGAGAGCAATTGATCGGGGAAAAGCCGACGCTTATTCATTTCTGGTCCATCAGCTGCCATCTGTGCAAAGAAGTGATGCCGCAAGTGAATGATTTTCGTGATAAATATCAAGATAAACTGAACGTTGTAGCTGTGCATATGCCTCGTTCCGAAGATGACCTTGATCTCGAAAAAATTAAAGATGTAGCTGCTGAACACGACATTACTCAGCCGATTTTTGTCGACAGTGATCATGCTTTAACCGATGCATTTGAAAATGAATATGTGCCTGCATACTATGTGTTTGATCAAACAGGACAGCTCCGTCACTTCCAAGCCGGAGGGAGCGGCATGAAAATGCTTGAAAAACGTGTGAATCGCGTTCTGGCTGAAATAGAACAGGCATCTGAATAGTTCTTCATAAAAAACCTGATCTCTTCAGGTTTTTTTATTTGTGCAAGAAAGTAATCGGAGAAGAGTAAGAAGCTTATTTTTCCAAATTTGGGCATAGGAAATGGTGATTTGTTTGATTGATACGCTAAAAAAACTGCTATTTTTTTATGTTTTTCCTCAATTTTAGATAAATTTCATATCCCATAACTCGAAAATTGTAGATATTACACTAAATTTCATTAAAGAAGTAAGTAAAATATATATTTTCAACATTATACCAATTGAATTCGAAAGACCCTCAACCCCTTGTGAATAAAGGACTCTTTTGAAAAATAAAACAT